>JBQTKC010000129.1:0-8128 GCA_052386575.1 Beijerinckiaceae bacterium | reverse complement strand
GTAGTACCTCCGCATCCTGCGCCGGTCGATGTTGCAGTTGAAGAGGGAGGTGTCGTAGTTGGTGTTGGGCGCGTAGTAACAGTTAAATCAGATCCGCTTACTGCTAACACGGATTATAGATCCTTCTGTACTTTGCATAGCCCAAATCACGTAGGGCCAACATTCAGCACTATTCATCCGTAAGTGCTCACCCCTACCTTTTAAATAAGACTCTTGGAATTCAGCGGCCGGGTGATATTTCCACCGCTGGGAAGGCTATCGGCGCCAGTCAAGCCGGAGCCGGATTGAAGGCCTCAAGGCGCACCGGCAGGAGGCGGGGGGTGACCGCCCCAAGTGCCACAAAGCAAAGCTGCTTGTCCGCCTCGCCCCGGCGATCGGCGTCAGGGCGACGTGGCGCCAATCGCTCCTCGGAAATACGGGCATTCGACACGACAGTCCATTAATGTGAGATTATTCGTCTTCCCTCGGCAAATTGAGCTTGCCTGTTGCAAACATAAGCGGTGCCAGAAAATCCTTTCTTGATTGGAAAAAACCGGGCGCGGATATCTAAATCGCGGGCATCGATTGATCGTCACAAAATGAAGAGGGTTCGCCAAATCTATAAAGCCAAGCGCGTCGCGGTCAGCATGATGGACACGGGATAAAGGGGTCAACGCCGGGCGCCAAACCAATAGCGTCTTTCCCGAACCGTCGAAGCGCAGGCGATCCCGCGGGTAGGAGATCCCGCGCTTTGGGGCTTTGGGAATGCACTTCATCCTCCACCGCCCCCGCGTTGCGGGGGTGCTCCGGTTCGCCGCCATGGCCGCTTGATGAATATTAATAAGTCCAGGGTTTAAGCTGGTCTCCTCGCTTGTAGAACGCCGTCTCGTCCGATGCCGCAATTTTTTAGCTTACCGTTCAAGAACAAGGCCGCGCATCCCCTGGCCGGCGTCACCGTGCTGCAAATCATTCCCGACCTTGAGGTCAATTCCACGGCGCGCGCGGCGATCAGTATCGCGGCGGCGCTTGGCACCGCGGGCGCGCGGGCGCTCATTGCTTGTGCAGGCGGCCAGATGATGGGCGAGTTACAAGCCAAGGGCGGCATCTTCGTGCCCTTTCCCGCGCGCGCCAAAAGCCCGCTTGCCATGGCCCTGAACGTACGCCGTCTCGCGCGTCTCATCGCGATGGAAAACGCCGATATCGTGCATGTGCGCTCGCGCGCGCTGGCTTGGGTGGCCTATGGCGCGACCCGTCTTACGAAGACACCCTTCGTCACCACTTTTGCTTCGATTGGCGAAAGTTCCAACCCTGCTTCCCGCCGCTATAACTCGGTGCTGGTGCGCGGCGACACGGTGCTCGCCGAATCAGCCTTTGCCGCGCGCCTTGCCGAAAACCTCCACCCGCCGGCGGCAGGCAAAACCCGCGTCGTTCATCATGGCCTCGATTGCCAAGTTTTCACGCCTGATGCGGTTTCCCCCGATCGCGTGCAAGCGGCACGACGGCACTTTAGGGTCGCGCCGCATGAGCAAATCGTGCTTCTGGCGGCCCGGGCAAGCCAAGACAGCGGCCACAAGATTCTTATCCAGGCGGCGGGACTTTTATCGCGAAGCGGACTTTCCGGCGTGAAATTCATTTTTGCCTGCGACGGCGAAAACAGCGCGGTTGAACGCGGCATCGATCGGGCCATCGCGGCCGAAGGGCTGCAAGGCATCATGTACCGCACCAAGCATTGCGATATGCCCGCGGCACTTCTTGCCGCCTCGATCGTTGTCGTGCCGGCGACTGCAGCGCAGGCTTTTGGCGATGCCGTGATCCAGGCCCAGGCCATGGGGACGCCGGTCATCGCCGCCAATCTGGCTGCCGCGCCCGAAGCCGTTCTCGCACCGCCGATGGTCGCGGAGTCCTTGCGCACAGGCTTTCTCGTCAAGCCAGGCGACGCGGCGGCGCTGGCTCTCGCGATCGCCACCGTGTTAGGCCTCGGGGCCACCGCCAGCGGCAGGCTCTCGGCGCGCGCCAAGAAACATATCGAAACGTGCTTTTCGGCCGAGCAGATGTGCGATGCAACCCTCGAAAGCTATGTGGCTTTGCGGCACGGCGGCGAGCGATGACCCCAAAACCTTCGGCGCGCCGGACGCCGATTCGATGGCGGGGGCCTGGACAAGTTGGCTTTTCGCCGGCCGCCACGTGATCTCGTCATTGACTTCGCGCGGCAATCAAACGATGTTTTACCTGGGTCCGGCAACCGCCGTGCGGGTCACCTTGATTCGCGCGCTGCCGGGTTCGATTTACCGGCACAAGGAGCATAAGCCATTCGCCGTCCAATGAAGGCCCCCCTCGTCCCGCAGAAAGACGGGCCGCGTATAAACCGTGAAATCCACGCTCGAGAGGTCCAATTAATCGATGCCGAAGGTCAAAACCGTGGTGTCGTTGAGATAATGCAAGCCCAGCAATCGGCGGATGAAGCGGGACTCGATCTTGTCGAAATCGTTCCGGCGGCGAACCCCCCGGTCTGCAAGATCCTCGATTATGGCAAATTCCGCTTTCTGGAACAGAAAAAATCCGCGGAAGCCCGGAAAAAGCAGAAGATCGTCGAGATCAAGGAAATCAAGCTGCGTCCGGGAATCGACGACCATGATTACGGTGTCAAGATGAAGGCCGTGCGCCGGTTTTTCGAGGAGGGCGACAAGGTGAAAGTCACCTTGCGGTTCCGAGGGCGCGAGATGGCGCATCAGGATTTGGGATTCCGGCTGCTCGAGCGGGTGAAATCCGAGACCTTGGGCATCGCCAAGGTTGAAGCCGAACCTCTTATGGAAGGCCGTCAGATGATCATGGTGCTCGCGCCGAAATAACGGGGCGCTGGCGGGCCTGGATATGGGAGAGGCGGGCAATTTCGGGGGCGCCGGCCCTTGTTGGCGGGACGCGGCATTTGGAACCGCGGGGCGAAATTTTACCGCCAGGCGCGATGCGCGTAGTCGATGGCATAATTTTGCGGCGCCGCCGCAATCGCGGCCATGCCGGCGAGAACCGCGTCCTCGGAGACGATCAGCCGAGTGCCAATGACGCGCATCATTTCGCCGTAGGGCGCCTTATTCTCGAACGCCGCGCGAAATTTTTGCTCATCGCAAAACTCCACGATCCGTGGCAAAATCCCGCCCGAAAAGGTAACGCCCCCCTTGGCCAGGAAAGCAAGCGCGAGATCGCCCGCGAAACGCGCGGCCAGCGTCCAGCACAGCCGCAGAGTCGCCGCTTCCTCGCCGCCTGGCTGTGCGCGCGCTCTTTCGATCAGTTCGATTTCGCTCGATTCCGCCACGGCTTCGCCGCCCGCCGCGCATCGCGCCCGGTGGAGCCGCATGAGGCCCGGTCCAGACAGAACGGTTTCGGCGCAGACCCGGCAGAGCGACCCTCTGTCGAGATACAGCCAAAGCGCCGTTTCTTCGGCTCCGAGCGGCCCAAAATCCAGGTGCCCCGCCTCGCTCGCCAAGGCCAAATGGCGGCCTTCGATTTCAAGCAAGGCCGCCACGCCAAGGCCGGTGCCTAGCCCCAGGATAAGTTGCGCGCCAGGCTTTGGTGCGAAGGCGCCGATCGGCCGGACCCAAGCGGGCTCGAGGACCGGCAAGCTAAAAGCCTGAGCTTCGAAATCATTGAGAAGGAGTCCTTGCTCGAGCCTCGCTTTCGCCGCGACCTCCGCGCCGTCGATCGTCCAATCCGCATTGGTCATCTTGACGGCGCGCCCGCTGACCGGGCCGGCGGCGCAGGCGATCAGGGAACGCGGCCTGCTATCGAATCCCTCGAAGACCGCCGCGAGTGCATCTTCGAGGCCGGGAAAATCCTTGGTCTTAAGGTGCGGTCCCGCCTCAAGCGGCGCGCCAGGGGCTGGCACAAGCGCGAACCGCACATTCGTGCCGCCAATGTCGCAAAGGAGAACAGGAAAAGGAAATTTCACGCCGGGGGACTTGTCTGAATGGCGAACTTAAAGGCCAGAGCGTGTAATAAAGGCCACGGCGCGGCAGCTCAACGTAGCGTCAGCTTAAC
This sequence comes from Beijerinckiaceae bacterium, assembly GCA_052386575.1. Classification (GTDB taxonomy): domain Bacteria; phylum Pseudomonadota; class Alphaproteobacteria; order Rhizobiales; family Beijerinckiaceae; genus Methylocapsa. The sequence goes on along the minus strand of JBQTKC010000129.1, from coordinate 4,117 downwards.
GACGTTGAACTTGCCGCTGGCTGGCATTTCAGCAAGTCCGCGACGGCTTTTACGATGTATTCTGGTCTGGCGGGCTTTGAAATGATCTTATGGTGAGGCCATTCCCGGCGGATTGGATCGGTGTCTATTTGCCCCGTATAGAAAAAAAACGGCACACCCCGTTCGTCGAGTTGCCGGGCTACGGGACCCACGGTTTCCTCGCCAAGGCGGATATCGAGGACAGCTGCACCAAGCTCATTTAGTGAGATCGCGGCAAGCGCGTCTTTCACGGTCCGGCATGGCCCGGCAACCTCGGCCCCGGCATCGACGAGGGTCGTTTCCAAATCAATGGCAACGATGTAGTCATCCTCGACGAGAAGCACGCGCGCACCGCTTAACGCTCTCGCGGTCTCAAATTTCGGCTGTGTACCCGTCATTGTCGTCCCCTCGCAGTGGCAGCTCGATCGTGCAAAGGAGTCCTTCTGGCCGGTATTCACGGGTTACCTTTGCATTTGGAATCGCGTTTTTGATAAGAGCGCTTCCAAACCCGGTCGTTGCTGGCGGCTCAATGATTGGGCCGTCTTTCTCTTCCCATTTAACGAAGAGAATGCGTTCCTGGTTCCGGTGGTCCAGCCTCCATTTGAGCTGAATCTTGCCGTCCGGGCGGGACAATGCACCATATTTCGCGGCATTGGTTGCAAGCTCGTGCAGAACCAGTCCGAAGGGGGCCGCGGTGTTGGGAGGCAGCAAGACGGCCTCCCCCTCCAAAATCCAGCGGTCCGATGCGCCCTGGAGAAAAGGCTCAAGCTGGTTCCGCGCCAAGGTCGCGAAATCGGCTCCCCGCCACTCTGTTTCCGCTAGCAAATTATGGGAGCTCGCGAGGGCCAAGAGGCGTCCGTCCAACGAATTGGCAAAATCGTCTCCCATACGGCCGCTGCGCACGGTCTGGTGGACAATCGACTGAACCACGGCCATCGTGTTTTTGACCCGGTGGGTCAGCTCCCGCAAGAGGAGCTCTTGGCGCTGCTCCCATAATTTCCGGTCGGTGATATTACGGGCACTCTCGAGGACAAGCCTGCGGCCATCGAACGACTCGAGCTGCAACCGGCTTTCAACCGTCAATACCTCGCCGCTTTTGGTTCGCTGCTTGAGCTCGCCGCTCCAGCTGCCGTCCTTCTCGAGCTTGGCTTTCAAATCCGCAAAGGAAAAGCCGGTACCCGCGGAGCTCAAAAGCTGTTCTTTCGTTCGACCAAGCGTTTCTTCGCGCTGGTAGCCATAGAGTTCCTGACAGCCGCGATTCCACTCGATGACCCCATCATCGAAATCCCAAATGAAGATCGGATCGTGCGAAAGCTCGACCAGCAGCTTTTGCTGGCCAAGGAGCCGTTCACTCTGCCGCAGCGCCTCTTCGACGTGGCGCCGCTCGGTGATATCGACGAAAGTGATGACAACGCCATCGATCTTGTTATCGACCGTCCGATAGGGACGCATGCGTATGTCGAACCACCGTCCATTCTCGCCGCGGATCTCGCGCCGAATGGGGGTAAGCTGCGCAAGAACGTCCCGCGCGTCCTTGCCGAGATCAGGATATTCAAGCGGATGAGCGAAATCCGTGACCGGCCTGCCTTCGTCGTTGGGCGTAATTCCAAATAGCTGGGTGACCGGTTCGGTGAACCGTTTTATGCGCAGACCGGAATCGAGGAACAATGTTCCGAAATCGGTCGCCGCCATCAAATTCTGCAGATCGCTGTGGGCGCGGGAGATTGCATCAAGCTTCGATTTGAGCTCGCTGTTGACGGTCTGCAACTCTTCGTTGATCGATTGCAGCTCCTCCTTGCTTGTCTCAAGCTCTTCAGCGGTGGAGCGATGTTCTTCGTTGATCGATTGCAGCTCCTCGTTGGCGGCGCGCAGCTCCTCATTGGCCGCTTCCGATTCTTCGAGTGTAGTCCGCAATCGCAGCTGGGTTAGATGGAGTTCCTCACGGAGCTGATTCGACTCGTCGCTTCCTTGAAAAAGGTCGCTCTCTAATGGACTTTGCTCGATCTTTCCGCCCTCGATGAAGAGCACCAGCACATTGCGGGGTTCGGGCTCGTCATCTTCGCGTGCGGGCTTCACCTGAAGGTGGACGCGGTGCGGCGATCCGTTGAACTGTACAGCGATCGGCAAGCTCAGTGTTGTTTCGCGATGCTCGAAAGCGCGATGCAGCGCGGAGCGAAGGTCCAGTCTGAGCTCTGGCCGGACGAGATCGACGGCGTCACCGCTGAGCACGCCCCCCGATGGCTGAAGATAGCGGCCGGCATGATCGGACAAATGCACAACCCGGTGCGTCCGATCGACCAGAATGCTCGGCGGTGCTGCCGCTTCGAGCGCCTGCCGATGCAAAGAAATTTCACTGATGGCAGACCTGCTGCCGCCGCCGAATCCGCCGAGCAGTTGCGGCTGCTCAGCTATGCCACTGGGCCCCCCAAGCAGCCGCGGCAAGAGACGAGGTTTGTCTCCGGGTTCCGCCGTCGATTGATAGATGCGGTTCTTTCGGTCAATCGTGCGAAACAGTCCCACCGGGCTATCAGCCGTTTCCGATGAGCCGAGGAGCAAGTAGCCGCCAGGGTTGAGCGCGTAGTGAAAGGTGCCGCAGACCTGCGCCTGCACATCGCGGTCAAGATAAATAAGAAGATTGCGGCAGGAGATAAGGTCGATGTGCGAAAATGGCGGATCCTTGAGCACGCTGTGGCTGGCAAACACGATAATGTCGCGCAGCTCACGCCGGATCCGGTAAATGTCGCCCTCATGCATGAAGTAGCGGCGAAGCTGATCCTCGCTGAGATCGGCTTCGATCGCGGCCGGGTACTGCCCCTCGCGAGCGAAGGTCAGCGATCTCGTATCGAGATCGGAGGCGAAAATCTGGACGGAAGGCCGGAAATCGTGCCGCGCCGCCTCATCCACCAGCAGCATCGCGATCGTATAGGCCTCTTCGCCAGTAGCGCAGGCCGGGACCCATACGCGAAGCTGGTCGTTCGCCTGTTTGGCTGCAAAGAGCTGCGGGATTACCTTGGCCTTAAGCGTTTCGAATACATCTTTATCGCGAAAAAAAGTCGTTACCGAGATGAGGAGGTCCCCCAAGAGCGATTGGGCCTCCTCCAAATTTTCCCGCAGAAGATTGTAATAGTCTTCGATTCGATCAGTTTTGTTGACCTGCATCCGGCGGGCTATGCGCCTCAGAATCGTCGATCGCTTATATTGAGAGAAATCATGCCCAGTTCGAACACGCACATGGGCAAGAATCCGGCGGACGACTTCTTCGTCGAAGCTTTGAATATCGACAACCGGAGCGCTATCCTTACTACGGATCAGGTCCACAAGAGTGGCCGCGAGTTCCTGCACCGGTAAGACAAAGTCAGCGATGCCGGTCGCGATGGCGCTGCGCGGCATCGACGGATATTCGGCCTCGGCCGGGTCTTGGACGAGAATGATGCCGCCCGCTTCTTTGACCTCCTTCACGCCAATCGTGCCGTCAGAACCGGCACCAGTCAGGACGACGGCAAAGCCGTCGCCGTGCTGCTCCGCAAGTGAGCGAAAGAAGAGATCGATTGGCGCCCGCAGACCGCGCGGCTCATCAAAATCCGCGGACGAAATATCTTGATCGGTGATGCGCAGGCGGCGGCCCGGTGCGATCACATAGACGTGGTTAACCTGAAGTTCGCGTGTTCGCCCGACCTGCACCACCGGCATTTTCGTGCGCGCGCCAAGAATATTCGACATCTCGCTGTGACTTTTCGGATCGAGATGGACGACAACCACAAAGGCAGCGCCTGGCTCGTCCGGAAGCGCCTCGAAAAAAGTCTGCAAGGCCCGCACGCCACCCGCCGAGGCGCCGATGCCGACGACGGTTGGCTTTTTGCCGATGTCCGCGAAGCTCGAATTATTGCTAATGCCGCTAATATCTGCCATGCTGGGAGTTCCCGACGTGGCGCATCATAATGGCGCATCATAATTAATATAATTAAATATATGCGCCTGTTACTAATAGCCTATCATTATAGGTGACACTTCACGCGGCGTAGCGCACGTGTTTTGCGTGGAAGTATGACTTGACCCGGTTGGGGCGCCTCTGGATGGATTTGAGGATCGACGAGGTGGT
>JBQTKC010000128.1:0-3182 GCA_052386575.1 Beijerinckiaceae bacterium | reverse complement strand
GAGAGCGCTCCTGCAACATGATCACGACGCCACCGGCGGGTTCCTGCAGCGGCGACACGAAAATATCGACGAGCCGGGCTATTCCCGGTTTCGCCAAGTTGAGACCTACGCGATATTCATTAATCGCCGCGCCCTGGGACATCACTTGCTCGACGAGGGACAAGAGCGGCGAGAAGGCGGCGACGAGATTGGCCAGTCTCTGCTGCCAAAGTAAAGTCCGGCTCATCCCAAAAAACGCTTCGGCGGCGGAGTTGGCTTCGGTGATCGAACCGTCTGGCAGGACGGCAACCACCGGATGGGGCAGAGCATTCAAAAGTTTGGCCGCGCCGCATCCGGCGGCGGCCGCGATCGATCCTTGTGATGGGAAGGATTTGCTCATGCCGCCTCCGCCAGCGAAGGAGAGTCGTATAATTGGCAAAGGGTGGATCTAACGGCGCTTGGGCACTCGAGTCTGACCAGGCGCTGGCGCAAGGCAGCGCCATCAAGGACGCCCGCCCGCTCGGCATAAGCAGCGAGATGCTTGCGCGCATGGCGCAGGCCCTGCAAGTGACCGAACATTTTTAGCAGTGTCTCGAAATGTTCGAGCGCCGCGCTTTTGCGCACGGCCGGCGGCGGTTCGGGGCGGGCTTTGCCATTTGCCAGAAAATAAGCGACATCGCCAACGAACCAGGGCCGCCCGATCGCTGAACGGCCGATCATCACCGCGTCCGCCCCCGATTGCGCCAATATCAATGCTGCGTCGGCAAGGCTTGTACAGTCGCCATTCGCGACGACCGGGATCGAAACAGCTTGCTTGACCGCGCCGATCGCGGTCCAGTCCGCCTTGGCGGAATAGAATTGGCAGCGCGTGCGGCCATGCACGGCGAGCATGGCGATCCCTTCGGCTTCCGCCAGCCGGCCAAGCTCGGGAGCATTTAGCGATTGACTGTCCCAGCCAAGCCGCATTTTCAGCGTAACCGGGATACGCACGGCGGCGACCGTGGCGCGAATGAGCGAGACGGCAAGGCCGGTATCGCGCATCAAATGCGATCCAGCAAAGCCGTTCGTCACCTTTTTCGCGGGACATCCCATGTTGATGTCGATCATCGCGGCGCCGGAGTCCTGCGCCATGCGCGCCGCTTCCGCCATAATGTAAGGGTCACGGCCGGCGATCTGCACCACATTTATCCCCGCGCCCGCAACTTCCGACTTCATCCGGCTGGCGCGCTCGCCGCGGGCGTAAAAATCCGCGGCGACCATCTCGCTAACCGTGAGAGAAGCGCCAAACCTCCTTGCCAGTTGGCGCATGCCGAGGTCGGTCACCCCCGCCATCGGCGCGAGGAAAGCACGCCCTTCAACCCCCACTCCGCCAATGCGAAGAGAGGGAGCGCCAAAGTCATTGCCTAGATTCCCGGCACCGCTAATCATGCCCACATTATAGTCAGCCGTTGCAATGCGGCAAAGAGAAAATGCTTATTTGGACATCATGTCATGGAAAAATTGACGCCGGGGGCGAAACGAACGAGGAAGAAACAAAAGGAAGACGCAACACCATTGCGTCCGGAGCTAGCCGGGAATTCATGTACACAGCGCCGGAATTGGCAATTGTCGTCGCCGCGGCCGGGCGAGGGTCGCGCGCGGGGGGCGACACACCCAAGCAATACAAGACCCTGGCAGGCAGGCCGTTGCTCGCCCATACACTGGACGCATTGATGCGGGCGGCCCCCGGCGCCACAATTCTCCCTGTTATTCACAGTGACGACCTCGATCTTTATCAAAACAGCGCGGCCTCCTGCGCGGCAAGCACCGGCCTGGCGCCGCCGGTCTTTGGCGGGGCCACGCGGCAAGCAAGTGTGAGGCTGGGACTGGAGGCGCTCGCCGGGCAGAAAGTTCGGCCTAAAATTGTTTTGATTCATGATGCAGCACGATTATTTGTGAGTGATGCACTCATTCATCAGGCGGCCGCCGCCGCAAAAACAAATGGCGCCGCCGTTCCCGGCGTGATGCTCGCCGAGACGATCAAGGAGATTGACGCGGAAGGCAACGTCGCCGCCACCTTGCCGCGGTCCCGTCTACGCGCGGTGCAGACACCGCAAGCCTTTCGTTTCGATTTGATTTTGGAGGCCCACCGCAGCGCCGCTGTGAGGGGAATTTTGGAGCTGACCGACGACGCCGCTGTCGCCGAATGGGCCGGTCACCGTGTCCATGTCTTTGCTGGAGACGACGCCAACATGAAGGTTACAACCAGCAAGGATCTGGCAATCGCCGAAGCGAGGCTGCTCGGCAATCTGGCCGATGTCCGGATTGGACAAGGCTACGATGTGCACGCGTTCGGTCCGGGTGCCCATGTCTGGCTTGGCGGACTGAAAATAGAGCATGATCACGGACTTGTCGGCCATTCGGACGCCGATGTCCTTTGTCATGCGATCACCGATGCGTTGCTTGGCGCCTTGGCCGACGGCGATATCGGCAGCCATTTTCCGCCGGGCGATCCGCAATGGCGCGGCGCCGCATCGCGGAATTTCCTTGCCGCCGCTTGCGCGAAGGTGCGCGCGCGCGGCGGTGTCATTGCCCACATCGACGCCACCCTCGTCTGCGAAAGACCGAAGCTCGGACCGCACCGCGACGCGATCCGTGCCAGCATCGCCGGAATCGTGAAAATTCCCCTCGATCGCGTGGCGATCAAGGCAACGACATCCGAGGGTTTGGGGTTCACCGGGCGCGAGGAAGGCATCGCGTCGCTTGCCGTCGCAACCATCCGGCTGCCGCTTTAAACCATGCCCCTATCGTACTGGACGCGGTTGAGTAAGGCGTAGAGACGATTCACAAAAGCGCTTCTTTGTCGCCAAACGAAGAAGTGCTTTGATCCAGAATACGTTCACGAACGCCTTATCCGAGGCGGTATAAAAACACATCGCGCTCTTGCCGCCAAGACGCGAGACGCCGGGGTGACGTACGGAAGTTTGATCGCGGAGGCCATTTGCGAATCACAAACCGCCAGGATCTCGCAAGTGTTTTGAGGATCTCGTCTACCCAAGCGATTCTTCGCTCGGCACCGTCGCGGTGTGGCGATCGCTCGGGCGCCACCAAAACGTCATGCCAATCCCGATAAGAGCTGCGAACCCCAAGACCAAGAACAGAACAGATTCTGTGAGCCATGCGATCGCCGGCACGAAAAGTGCCATGGCGATGCCGAGTGCGCA
>JBQTKC010000127.1:0-8999 GCA_052386575.1 Beijerinckiaceae bacterium | reverse complement strand
CGGGATGGCGCGGGCGAAAATGAAGACCGGGACGCGGAACCTCGCCTGCAACATGCGCCGGCTCGTCACCCTGGAGCGGATGGCGGCGGCCGCATGAGCGCCGCGAGGCGCGGGGCGCTCAAAGGGAACGAACGAGCTCCGGACGGGGGCGCCGTGGCGAGGAGGCGGCGAACTTCGCGGTGCAACACGACGCCGCGGCTCCCCAAACAGGCCTTCTTTCACCTCCGCCGCATCAAAAGCTTAAATTCTTCGAGGTCCCCATGGGTCAGAGGCGATTGAGTGGCGTCAAGCGGAAACGTTACCGATGAGGTCTAGAAACAATACATTGCGGGCCAGAAACCCGACGAGCCGGATGATAACTTCAAGGTGGTGTAAGCTTATCGGCCCGTTGGGCCGATCAATCCGGCTTCTAGCCGTAACTCGAAGCCACCGCCTTTAGGCGGTAGAGTGTTCACAACCGGAACCTTATAAGGGAAAACGCATGACGACGCGCCCGCCATGCTGGGGAATTGGACTTGGACGGACCGGCACCCTCTCCTTCTGCGAAGCCTTGCGCCTCTTGGGCTATTCCGCCGTGAAACACAATCCGCTATTTGAAGAGCTTTCGTCGCTCGATGGCGGCTCGGATCTTGGCGTGATCATGCATTACAAATATCTGGACTACAAATTTCCAGGATCGAAGTTCGTGCTTACGCTCAGGGATCTTTCTGCATGGTTGCCGTCGGTGAAATATATCGCCGACGCATATCCGGTGCGGTCACGCGACGAGGATACAGCGATCCTTAGACGCATGACCATCTACGAGTCCGTTTGCTTTGACACTGAAAAGTTCACGGTGGCATATCATCGTCACCACGCGGACGTACGGCGCTATTTCGCGCACCGGCCGGGCGATCTTCTAGAAATGTCTATCTCTCAAGGAGAGGGATGGGAGAAATTATGTCCGTTCCTGGGTCTGCCCATTCCGTCAATCTCGTTTCCACATCTTAATTGGCGGCAGACATGACTAGACCCGGCCATCCAACTCGACGGCGCACAAATCAAACACCGGGAAAAGCACAGCATGGCAGCGCAAGGCCGGATAATTTTCTCGTTTATCGTGGATGATGATCCCCGCTACACATACCAGGCATGGCACCTCGCGCGCTCGTTGATGGAGCATTGCGGCGCCGGCCCTTCCGTCATCCACGTTCAGTGCACTCCCGAAGTGGACGCAAGGCGGCGGCGTCTATTTGGAGACTTAGGCTGCACCGTCCACGAGATCCAACGCTTTGGCGACGGGCGATTTTGCAACAAACTCAATCAGCTGGATAGTTTCCGGGGACTCGACTTCGATCTCGTCGTTCTCCTGGACACGGACACGATAGCGACTGCGGATCTAAGGCCCTTCCTCAGCGACACGGAGATCCTGGGAAAAATTGTTGATGCGGCCAACCCTCCCATCGCTATTCTGCAAGAAATCGCGGCGGCAAGCGGGCTGCAAAAGCAGCCCATGGTCTGCCGCGTCGATCATGGCGGCGCGAAAGAGACATTCTATGGCAATTGCAATGGCGGGTTTTATTCAGTGCCGCGGCGGCTCTGCGAGATCTTATCCGCTGAATGGCGCCGATGGGCTCTTTGGCTTCTCGCGAACAATGAGCCGCTCCGCCGCGCCGGCCGGGCGATTCGTCACGTCGATCAAGTCAGCTTCTGGCTCGCCATCCAGCATGCAAACCTGCCCTTCAAAGCCGCGCCATCAAATGTCAACTACTTCAGCCACTTTGACGCCAAACACGAATATTTCGACGCGACCCTTCCAATTGCGTTGCTGCATTATCATGCTTGCAGTCTGAACGTGCTCGGTCTGTTGGAGGCGCCGGCGGGGCTCCCCGCGGCGGGACACGATGCTGTCGCCCGCGCCAACGCTCAGATCGGGAAGGGCTTCGACAATCGGGTGTTCTGGGAAATGCGCTACAGGCATTTTCCGGAGCGCGGCTCCGGAGTCGGCTCTCGCGGCGACAATCTTCTCTACAAGCGGCAGCTCCTGAAGGAGCAGGGCGTGGAGACCGCAAGCTCCGTTCTCGATGTCGGTTGTGGCGATCTCGAAGTGGTCAAGGCGCTTGCCATCGCGAGCTATGTTGGCGTCGATCAATCGCAGGAGACACTGACGATCGCCCGAAATGCCCGCCCCGATTGGGTGTTCGAGCTCGCTCCATGCGCGGACGTGCCCGCCGCCGGCATGGTGCTGTGTCTCGAAGTTCTGATCCATCAGGAGACGGAGGATGCTTACCGAGCCTTGATAGATTTCCTTGCAAACAAGACACTCGGCACACTGCTCGCGTCCGGCTTTCCAGCGAACGAGGAAGCAATTGAGAAAAATCCGATGATTTTTTTCTATGAGCCCCTGGAAAATAGTCTCCGGCGAACTGGCAGGTTCAGCTCCATAAAACAAATCGGCGCGCATACCAACGTCACGATCTATCGTTGCGACGTTTAACGGAGGAAAGCGCTCCGCGGTTGCCAAAGCCAAATGAGGCCGTTGAAATGCGGCGAAACCCGGGTCAGAGTAACACGCGGCTGCCTCGCCGCCAGAAAATTTGGCAGACGCAACGCCAGCGCACCCGGCGCGGCCGCGCCAAGCTTAATGCGTTGCCGAACGGGTCAACCCTCCAATTTTTCGAATCATGCCCGCGCGTATCGCAGTTGCGCCGAGGCGCGGCGTAACGAGACATGATGCAGTCATCCATCACCCCCACAATTTGCGCGCGGGCGGGTGAACGATCGAGCCGTCATAAAGAAGCCCATCCGGGCGGTCCCGCGCGAGCAGCAGGGGGCCGTCGAGATCAACGAAACGCGCATGGGCGGCGAGCAGAAGCGCAGGCGCCATCGCGAGCGAGCTTGCAACCATGCAGCCGATCATGAGCTCGAAGCCGAGGTTTTGGGCCTGCCTTACCAGGGCAAAAGCCTCGGTAAGCCCCCCTGTCTTGTCGAGCTTGACATTGATCGCGTCGTAGCGCGCGCGCAGATCTTCGAGCCCGCTGCGATCGTGTACGCTCTCGTCGGCGCAAATCGGAACGATATGCTCGATTGTGGCAAGCGCCGAATCCTCTTCTGCCGGCAGAGGCTGCTCGACCAAGGCGACGCCAGCCCTGGCGCAGGCTTCGAGATTGGGTTCGAGACCGGCTTCCGCCCAGGCCTCGTTGGCGTCAACGATGAGGGTTGCGTCCGGCGCTGCGGCGCGCACCGCTTTGAGCCGCGCCGCGTCTTCGTCGCCCGCGAGTTTTATTTTCAAGACCGGCCGCTCGCGCGCAACGGCCGCCGCCTTCGCCATTTCCGCCGGAGTGCCCACCGAGATCGTGAAGGCGGTCGTGACTGGGCGAGGCGGCGCGACGCCCGCGAGCACATGAGCCGGAACGCCGCTACGCTTGGCCGCCAAATCCCACAGCGCGCAGTCGATGGCGTTGCGGGCGGCGCCAGGGGGCAGCAGGGTTTGCAGGCGCGTGCAATCGGCACTTGCCTCGATTTGCAAACGAACCGATTCGATCTGGGCGAGAACCGAATCGACCGTCTCGCCGTAGCGCGCATAGGGAACACTTTCGCCGCGCCCGCGGCAATACCCGTCCTCGATCGCCGCCGTAACCACGACGGCTTCCGTCTTCGCCCCGCGCGCGATCGCAAATTGCCCGAGGATGGGAAAGCGTTCGACGGAAATGACGAAGCGGGGCATGGCGGAACATCCAAATCTCATCTTCAGCGCTTTAAACCTGGCGCAAAAGAGGGTAGGGGATGCGCGCCTCGGTTTCCAGCAAACACTTGCGGAGGTTCGAACCATGCGGGTGATCGGCCTTGCCGGGTGGAGCGGCGCGGGCAAGACGACGTTGATCGTCAAGCTCATCCCCCATTTGCGCGAACGCGGGCTCGTTGTCTCGACGCTCAAGCACGCGCATCATGCGTTCGATGTCGATCAGCCCGGCAAGGATTCCTACCTTCATCGCGAGGCCGGCGCGCGCGAGGTCCTCGTCGCCTCGTCCCGGCGCTTCGCGCTTATGCATGAGCTGCGCGGGGCCGAAGAGCCCGGCCTTGCCGAACTTTTGGCCCGCATGAGCCCGGCCGATCTCATTCTTGTCGAAGGTTATAAGCGCGACGCGCATACAAAAATCGAAGTTTTCCGCGCGGCGAACGCGAAGCCTTTTCTCTACCCGGAGGACAAAACGATCAAAGCGCTCGCGACTGACGCGAGGGAAGGTCTTCCCGGAAATTTGCCGCACGCGCATCTTGACGACATCGCGGCCATCGCGAGCCTGATACTCTCGCTCGCCCGGCCTTTCGAGGAAACCGTTTCGCGCCTCGAGAAAGCTTAATGGCACTCCGTGAAACCCGAGCCGATCGCCGTGCATCGATTACCGGCTGAACAAGTAGCCTTGATGCCCACTTCGTTCCGCCAAACGCAAGGAGATCCGCTATCATGAGCAAGGCCGCGCCCGCCGGCATCGGAATTCCCCGCCACGCCGCCGTGCGGTTCATCGTGCTGCTTGGCATCGTCGACCTATTTGCCGACATGACCTATGAAGGCGCGCGCAGCGTCACCGGTCCTTACCTTGGCGTCCTCGGAGCGAGCGCCGCCGTCGTCGGCGTTGTCGCTGGTTTTGGCGAGTTCCTCGGCTACGCATTGCGGCTTGTCTCGGGCTATCTTAGCGATCGCACCGGCAATTATTGGTCAATCACGATTGCAGGCTACGGCATCAATCTTTTGGCCGTGCCGCTCCTTGCATTGACCGGCCGCTGGGAACTTGCGATTGTCCTGATCGTCGCCGAGCGCGCGGGCAGGGGGATCCGCGTCCCGGCGCGCGACGCGATGCTTTCGCACGCGGGCAGTCAAACCGGGCTCGGCTGGGGTTTTGGACTGCACGGCGCGCTCGATCAGACGGGCGCCATTCTCGGGCCTCTGATCGTCGGCGCCGCGCTTTATTTAGAGGCCGGCTATCAAGGCGCATTCGCGATATTGGCGATCCCCGCCTTGCTCACGATGACCTTGCTCTTCGGCGCGCGCCATTTCTATCCGCGTCCGTGCGATCTCGATGTGGCGCCTCCCGATTTGACGCCTGGCCGGTTGCCGCGCCGGTTCTGGGTTTACACCGCCGCCGCGGGTTTGATCGCGGCGGGCTATGCCGACTTTCCGTTGATCGCATTTCATTTCGGCAAAACCGGCTTGATCGCGCCGGTTTGGATTCCCGTGCTTTATTCGCTCGCCATGGCGGCCGCCGCGATCGCCGCTCTCCTCCTCGGCCTTCTGTTCGACCGGATCGGAATCGGCGCGATGATCCTTGCCATTGGCGCCTCGGCGCTCAGCGCCCCCCTTGCCTTCCTTGGTGGCCCGGCCGCGGCGATGGCCGGCATGCTGTTGTGGGGGATCGGCATGGGCGCCCAGGGATCGGTGATGCGCGCGGCAATCGCGCCGCTCGCGCCTGCTTCGCGGCGGGGCACCGCCTATGGCATATTCAACGCCGCCTATGGCCTCGCCTGGTTCGCAGGGAGCAGTTTGCTTGGGCTGCTTTACGACTGGACAATCCCGGCGCTCGCCGCGGTCTCCGTCTTGCTGCAAGGCGCGGCGCTGGTGGTTCTGTGGCGGGTCTTACAGTCGCCGCCGGAGCGGCCAGCAACCCATGTCGAAAGTGCCCGATAGACGAACGACCCCTTGAACCAACAGGAATAAACATGACCAGTGTATGGGCACTTGCGGCACTGTGGATGGGCCTTGCCGTGGCGGCGGCCTTTCTCTCGATCTGGCTGCGCATCTCGACGGCGTTGTCCGAAATCGCCGTTGGAACAATCGCACAATTGCTCCTCGGCTTGGCGTTCGGCCCTGCAGTGCTCGGAACCGACGAACCCTGGGTCAAATTTCTCGCGGGGACAGGCGCGATTGTCCTGACGTTTCTCGCCGGCGCCGAACTCGACCCGCGGGTCTTCAAGCTCAAGTGGAAAGAGGCGGCCGCGGTCGGGTTCGCCAGCTTTCTTTTCCCTTTCCTGGGATGCGCAGCGGCGGCTCGTTATTTGCTCGGGTGGGAAGTCATGCCGAGCTGGCTCGCCGGCGTCGCCATGTCGACCACGTCCGTCGCGGTTGTCTACGCCGTGATGTTGGAATTTGGCTTCAACGTGACGGATTACGGCAAGACAATCCTGGCCGCTTGCTTCATCACCGATCTTGGAACGGTCGTGGCGCTGGGCCTCATCTTTGCGCCGTTCACGGCCAAGACCGCAGTATTTCTTGTTGCCAGTATGTTGGCCATTGTGATCTTGCCATGGGCGGCGCAGGGCTTGTTCAAGCGCTATGGCGGGCGGCCGTCCGAGTTCGAAACGAAATTTTTGCTACTTTGCCTGCTTGGAATGGGAGCACTCGCTGGCTGGGCCGGCAGCGAAGCCGTCCTTCCCGCCTACCTTCTCGGAATGGTGCTTGCTGGGACCGTTGGCAAGGATCATGCCCTGGTCAGACGTTTGCGGACGCTGACGTTCGGATTACTAACACCATTCTATTTCATCCGTGCGGGGTCGTTCGTCTCAATACCCGCGCTCGTCGCCGCGCCCGCCGCCTTTGTCTGTTTCCTCATCGTCAAAGTTGCTGCGAAAATTATCGGTGTCTACCCGGTGACGAAGCTTTTCGGCGCGCCTAACAAGGAGGCTATGTACACAACCCTCCTGATGGCGACTGGCCTTACCTTCGGAACGATCTCGTCCTTATTCGGCCTGTCCCATGGAATCATCGATAAGAGTCAATATTCGGCGTTGGTAGCGGCCGTGATCGGGAGCGCGGTAATCCCGACGGTGATTGCCAACGCCTTCTATCTGCCGCGCCATTTGTTACCCAAGACGGACATAGAAGATATCGTTGTTCAACCGCCAGTGCCCATGACAAAACTTCCGAAAATCGTCAGGAAGGCCGACTAAACTGGGAGGCATAAGGTGTTCGCCAAGATCCTGCATGCCAATGATGGTTCGGAACACGCATTTCATGCTCTTTCCCTGGCGCTTGCGATTGCGAAACAGAACAATTCGGAGCTCCACATGATTTCAGTCGAAGAGATCGACTATATGCCTGAATTCATCGAAGAGGTGAGGGAAGAAACGGGAACCGCTGCCCGCCGTTTCCACGGTGTCATCCAACGGGCACGTGCGATGGCGGGTCAATGCCAGGTGACACTGCACACCCATGTCGTGGCGGGGCACCCGGTGCGAGACATTGTGAAGCTTGCCGCCGATCTCAACGTGGATTTGCTCGTCATTGGGGCGACAGGCCATTCGGCATTGTACGAACGGATGGTTGGGAGCCGCGCGGATCGCATAATACAACTTGCCCAGTGCCCGGTGCTTGTCATGAAGTGACTTATCATAGAGTGGCACGGGACTTGCTATGTCGATGGCGCTTGTTGTTCTTCCCGGGGGCACTTGTTAATTTGCCGGAATGGACATCGACGGCAACGGGGTGCCTCGACCATGAGCTCCTCCACTGGAATCGCTCTTGGTCTCTATACCGTTGTTTTGTCGGATGATCTTATCCAAAAAGTCTGCAACGTTTGGGATCATTCTCTAGCGAGCGTCATTTGGCACTCGGCGCGGGGAGGGATGTTACTTTGAACAAGGACAAATATCGGGGGGCAACCGCAACCGCCGCCGCGAGCGGCGGAATTCTCAGCCGCGAAAAAATTATTGCGAAGGCAGGCTTCAACCGCTGGCTGGTGCCGCCCGCCGCGCTCGCCATCCATTTGTGCAGCGGCATGGCCTATGGATTCAGCGTTTTCTGGCTGCCCCTTTCGCGCGCGGTCGGCACCGCGACCGGCACGAAGGTACCGGCCTGCGCGGGCGCCGCGACGACATTTTGGGACAAGACCATCGGCACGCTCACCGCGCTGACGGCGACGAATTGCGAATGGACGCAGTTCGATCTCGGCTGGATGTACACGCTTTTTTTCGTTCTGCTCGGCTCCTCGGCCGCGATTTGGGGCGGCTGGCTCGAGCACGCCGGGCCGCGCAAGGCAGGCGTCTACGCGGCGCTCTGCTGGTGCGGCGGCCTGATGATTTCGGCGGTTGGCGTCGGAACCCATCAGTTGTGGATGCTTTGGGCCGGCTCGGGCGTGATCGGCGGGATCGGACTTGGCCTTGGCTATATTTCTCCAGTATCGACGCTCGTCAAATGGTTCCCCGACCGGCGCGGCATGGCGACCGGCATGGCGATCATGGGGTTTGGCGGCGGCGCGATGATCGGCTCGCCCCTCGCCAATCTTCTCATGAACCATTTCAAGACGCCGGCCTCGGTCGGCGTGTGGCAAACCTTCGTTGTCCTAGGGCTCGGCTATTTCGTCTACATGATCGCCGGCGCCTTCGGCTATCGTGTGCCGCCCGACGGATGGCGCCCGGACGGCTGGGCACCGCCTGCGACGCAAAAGGCGATGATCACGGCCAGTCATGTCGCTCTGAAACACGCGCACAAGACACCGCAATTCTGGCTGATCTGGGGGGTCCTGTGCCTCAACGTCTCGGCTGGTATCAGGATCATCGGCGCCGCATCGCCGATGCTGCAGGAGACGTTCGGCGGGGCGCTGTTTCGCGATCCTTCGATCGGATTCACGCAGTTCTCCGAGGCCCAAAAGACGTTGGCCGCCGCGATCGGTGGCGGATTCGTGGGACTGTTCTCGCTGTTCAATATTGGCGGCAGGTTTTTCTGGGCGACGCTTTCCGATTCGATCGGCCGCAAGACGACCTATTTTGTGTTTTTCGGTCTTGGCCTGTTTTGTTACGCGCTCGCCCCCACGCTCGCGGGACTGAAGGCGATGGCGGCTTTCGCGGCCGCGTTTTGCATCATCGCCTCGATGTACGGCGGCGGATTTGCCACCGTGCCGGCTTATCTCGCAGACATTTTTGGCACGCGGTATGTCGGCGCGATTCATGGCCGCCTGCTGACCGCGTGGTCGACCGCGGGGATCGTAGGGCCTGTGATCGTCAATTACCTGCATGACACGCGGGTGGCC
>JBQTKC010000126.1:0-3887 GCA_052386575.1 Beijerinckiaceae bacterium | reverse complement strand
TCGTCCGCGCCAATCTGATGCATCGCAAATCCGTTCTTAACCTGAAAGAGATCCAGCACAGAGCGCCGCTCGATCCCAGACAACAACAACTAAACCTATCCTATGCTTGAACCGGACAGCCGTGGGCGGTAGGTTCCATTGCGCCGGTCGGCGGCGCCGCAACCCACCGGAGTACCCCTCTCACCGCTGCACAAATTTCCATACGTCACCTTCAAACCCGCCCTCTTGCCTCAAAACCGGGCCTATGCGACATACGCGCGCGCTCCGGAAAATCAAAAGCCGCTCGGGCGAGGGCTGCGGTAGCTCAGTGGTAGAGCACTCCCTTGGTAAGGGAGAGGCCGAGAGTTCAATCCTCTCTCGCAGCACCAGTCTTCCGCTCGTAATTCTTCGCGCGAAGGTGTGAGCGCGATGGCATTCAGGACGGATATCAACCGCGAGGCGGACCCCAAAGGCGACCGCGTCAAAGCCGTCATGTCAGGCAAGTCTCTGCCCTACAAAACTTATTGAGGATCACGGCCAAGGGATAGCGCCTCGCGCACGGCTACCGGGTTGCGTCCGATCACAGCGAGGTAGGCGCGCGCGGCGGCATCGGGTGCCTTGCGTCCTTGCTCCCAATCACGCAAAGTGCCGAGCGGGATATGAAAGCGCGCCGAAAATTCCTCCTGCGACACTCCGAGCGCGCGGCGGATGATTTTGACCTGCGGCGTGCGTTTCATGCGCTTGAAATCATCCGGCGAAAGTGGCCGCGCGTCAGGATCGCTTAAGGCGGCGGCATGGCGCCGCGCGCAGCTCATCGAGTCGAACCGCTCCCAATCGTGGCCCGGCGGCTTAGCCGTTGTCTTCGTGGCATCGCCGTTGCTCATGCGGTTCGGCTCCTCGCGCCGAAATAATGCGAATGGTCTCGCCCCTCATGGTGTAGGCGACAGAAAGCAGCCGGCCTTCCACACTGCCAATGACAATATACCGACCCTCGCCATAGTCCTCGCGGTCGTCGAGCTGTTCAATGGCGAAAGGGTCCTTGAAGACATCCCGCGCTGCCGCGAAACTGACGCCGTGCCTGGCATAGTTGGCGGCGGCTTTCCATTCGTCCCATTCAAAGCCGCCGCCTTTCATAAATATACGGCGTAGCCGTAGTAATGTCAAGCGTCAAGAGGGTTTGTGCGCGGGCGCGCCACTTTTCACGCACAAGGCCAAGAAGAGCGAGGCGGGCCTCGCCAGCGCGACAAAAGCGCAAGGCCAGCCGTTCGACTTTCTCGACGGCCAAGTTTTGCAGAACGCCTCTTTACGCGCCGCCACGAACTCGCCAAGAGTGATGGCGATGTTTGGATTTCCTTCGATCGCGGAAGCCGCCGCGCTTGCCCGCGCGGGGCGATCCTCCGTCGTGCTCATCGCGCGCAAGAGCGATGGCGGCGCAAGCCGCGCGATCGCCGGCAGACAAGAGCCATGACCGTTCACTTCATCGGCGCCGGGCCTGGCGCGCCCGATCTTATTACTCTGCGCGGGCGCGATCTGATCGCCCGCTCGCCCGTTTGCTTATTTGCCGGCTCTCTCGTGCCTAAGGCGCTGCTCGATCACTGTCCAAAGGGCGCCCGCATCATTGATACGGCGCCGATGAGTCTTGACGAGATCGGAGCCGAATTTTTGCGCGCGCATCGCAACGCAGAGGATGTCGCGCGCCTGCATTCGGGAGATACCTCCATATGGAGTGCGCTCGGCGAACAAATCCGCGAGCTTGAGCGGCTTTCCATTCCCTATACGATCACGCCGGGCGTCCCGGCATTCGCTGCCGCCGCCGCCGCCTTGGGCGTCGAGCTCACTCTGCCGGAAGTGGCGCAGTCCCTTGTTCTGACCCGCACTCAAGGACGTGCCTCCGCGATGCCGCAGCATGAACAGCTCGCAGCTTTCGCCACTACCCGGACGACGCTCGCCATTCATCTCTCGATCCATGCGATCGAGCGGGTCGCGGCCGAATTGATGCCGCATTATGGCGCCGATTGCCCGGCGGCGATCGTGTGTCGTGCGTCCTGGCCCGACCAAACGATACTTCGCGGCACGCTTGCGACCATCGCGGGAATGGCCGCAGAGACGCAAATGGAGCGCACCGCGCTGATCCTCGTCGGGCAAGTCTTGGCGGCCGCCGATTTTCGCGCGAGCGCTCTTTACGACAAAGATTACCAGCGCCGTTACCGGGGCAAATCTCGATGAACCCGGCGGAACGGCGTTCGCGCGAGAAGATTGCCGTCGCGGTCGAACACCGCGATTTCAAGCGCGATGCCGCCGCCGCGCAGAACCTTCGCCGCGCTGCGCCACGCCGCCTCCGTGATCGCCTCCGCGATGTCAAAGCCTGCCGCGCTCGCGAGGTCGAGGACTTCCCGGGCGCTATGCGCGGCTTTTGCACGGTAGATGAGATCGTCGCCGGCGCCAGCCTCCGCGCAACGCGCCGCGAGCCAGGAAAGATCGACTTCGCCACGGCGCGAGTGGAGATCGAGAAGACCTTGGCCAAGCTTTGTCATTTTGGCGAAGCCGCCGGCTATCGTCACCTTGGCGACCTCGTGCTTGCGCAAATATTTCAACA
The DNA here is from genome assembly GCA_052386575.1 of Beijerinckiaceae bacterium. Taxonomy (GTDB): domain Bacteria; phylum Pseudomonadota; class Alphaproteobacteria; order Rhizobiales; family Beijerinckiaceae; genus Methylocapsa. Next base: position 1,312 of record JBQTKC010000126.1, on the reverse strand, counting down.
TGCCGCCCACAAAATCGCCCATCTCGATCAGCGCAACGTCCGGCAACCCATGCAGCGCCTTAATCGCTGCTTCCGAAGTCGAGCCGGTCGAGCCGGCGATATGAGAAAGCCCGGCCGCGCGGGCGACATCGATCCCGCGATGAATCGTATCGATCCATGCGGCGCAGGAAAACGGCAGGACGATCCCCGTCGTGCCCAGGATCGAGAGGCCGCCGACAATGCCAAGCCGCCCGTTGAGCGTTCGCTTTGCGATTTCTTCGCCGCCTGGAATCGAGATTTCGACGCTCGCGTCTCCAGCAAGACCATACATGCGCGCGACCTCGCCGATCGCTGCTTTGATCATAAGGCGGGGCGCCGGATTGATCGCCGGTTCTCCCGGCGGCAGGGGCAGGCCGGCGCGGGTAATGGTGCCTACTCCTTCCCCGGCGCGAAACACCACGCCTGATCCAGGTGCGCCGTGCGCCACGCGCGCGATCACCAGCGCGCCATGCGTCACGTCGGGATCGTCGCCTGCATCCTTGATAACTCCCGCGCTCGCAAAACCCTCGCCAAGCTCTTTCAAGGCCAGCGCAAAAGACGGCCGCGCGCCGCCCGGCAAGGTAATCAAGACGGCAGCTGGAAATTGGCCGGTAACGAGCGCCTCATAGGCCGCCCGCGCGGCGGCGGCGGCGCAGGCGCCGGTCGTCCAGCCCTTGCGCAAATTCGCCTTTAGGGAAAAGTGCTCCTCGGCTTCGCTCATTGCAAGGAAACGCCTTCTCGTGAAAATCCCCGGCGATCGCCGCGATATTTTAGCACGCGGTCTCGTTATTGCCGCGCCGCGCTCGGGCAGCGGCAAGACCACTCTCGCCCTTGGGCTCATGCGCTCGTACCGGAACGCGGGTCTCACTGTCGCCGGCGCCAAGTGCGGGCCGGATTATATCGACCCGGCCTTTCATGCCGCGGCGGCCGGCAAGCCAAGTTTTAATCTCGACAGTTGGGCGATGTCTCCGGCGCTGCTAGGCGGACTAGGGGTTGCCGCTGGCGAGGCTTGCGAGCTTATCCTCTGCGAAGGAGTCATGGGGCTTTTCGACGGCGTGGCGGGCGTGCCTGGCCGGACCGGCTCAACCGCCGATGTCGCGGCGGCACTCGGCTGGCCGGTCCTGCTCGTCCTCGACGCCAGTGGACAATCGCAAACGGCGGCGGCGATCGTCCATGGCTGCGCCAGTTTTGATCCGCGCATAAAAATCGCCGGGGTGGTGTGGAACCGGGTCGCAAGCCCGCGCCATAGCCAACTCGCGAGCGAAGCCCTCGAGGCGCAGGGAATCCCGGTTTT
>JBQTKC010000125.1:0-2549 GCA_052386575.1 Beijerinckiaceae bacterium | reverse complement strand
CGCGGATATGATACAGCTTGACCGGAGTCCGCGCTAGGCGGTGGTCTTGGCAAATTTCCTTAAATCGCTTCCTATAGGGCGATATGGCCGAAATCCGGCGGGCAAGACGCCGCGCGTCTTGCAATCCAATGTTCCGGCCGTTGTTCGGTCAGCCCTGGCAAGCAATTGGCAAGGCGGATTCGCATTTAACGTTTTCCAAGGCGAAACGCGATGTAACGTTTTTGAGCGGAATTGTTTCGATCAGACGCTTGTAAAAAACATCGAAGGCCGCGGCATCAGGTACGACGACACGCAAGCCATAATCGACGTCGCCCGCCATGCGATAGCATTCCACGACTTCTTCCATCGCGGCAATTTCGGCGGTGAAACGCGCAATTGCTTTGCCTGAGTGATCTCCCACCTGGACCGAAACGAAGGCGGTTAATCCGAGCCCGAGCTTTAGCGGATCGAGCAGCGCGATGCGCCGCTTGATCACCCCCGACGCCACGAGCCGCTGTAGCCTTTTCCAACATGCGGTTTGCGAAAGACCGGCCTCTTTGGCGATTTCTCGAATCGGCAAGGAGGCGTCTTTTTGGACGATGCGCAAAATCCGCTTGTCGATCAAATCCAAGGCGATTGGCTCGTTCATTCCATATCCTGGATGTTCGGCTGAGTGTTCGAATGTATGTCTATACACTCTACTATTTAAATGGTACTATTAAAAGCGTGGCTTCGCAAGCTTGGCAGGAGGTTCGCCGCATAAAATTGAGCCGGAAAGTTAGTCGCGCCGGCCAACATGCGTTTTGGCTGAGCCGGTGGCCTTGCCGGCTTTTTGGCAAGGCGGACGCGGCATTTTGCCAGGCCAGGCCACGACATGGCGAGGATAGTCGGATAAATCGACTTCGTTTTCCGACCCCTTGACCCGCCCTCGCACGGAAATTCCCGCCTCGTGCACGCTCTCTTGCGTGCCGGACACGAGCGGATGCCACCAGGCGAGATCGCGCCCTTCAGCGATCAGCCGGTAGGCGCAAGACGGCGGTAACCAGCCGAGCGTCCGAACCTTGGCCGGATTTAATTTGATGCAATCGCGCACCCTGCGGCGGCGGCGGGCATAATCGTCGCAGCGGCAGGTGTTCTTGTTAAAGAGCTTGCAGGCGACGTCGGTGAAGTGAATTTTGCCGCTCTCCTCGTCTTCAAGCTTGACAAGGCAGCAGCGGCCGCATCCATCGCATAAACTTTCCCATTCGGCCGTGTTGAGCGCCTCGAGCGGCTTTCGCTTCCAAAACGGGACATCGTCCACACGCGTTGCCGTGCCTCGCGGGCTTGCCGCGATGCCGGAGCCGCCCGATGCGGCGCGTTTGCCGAGCGAAGTTGACGAAGGCATCGGACCTGTCTGTAAGGGGTTTGCCGCGCCCGGGTTGGCGAGCTAGGATCGCGAATCAACGCGGGACGCGAATGGACATGCTCGACGTGGTTTCTTTTCTCCCATGGCCGCTGCCGCTTTCGGTCCTCGTTTGGGCGGTCCAGATGGCCGTCTTTCATGGCGTAGGTCTATTGTTCGAATGGAGCGACCGGACGCGAATGCTCGCTTCCTTCAAAGTGCGGGACAGCGACCGGCTTGGCTATTTCGAGCTGTTGCCGCGCGTCCTTTTCAATCAGATCTTCATTCTACTTCCGGCCATGGCCGCTTTCCAATTTGCCGGGCTGGCATTCACCGGCGCACCGCATTTGAGCGTTTGGTATTTTCTCGCCGGATTGGTGCTCATGCCCATAGGGCACGACATTGTCCAGTATGTTTTCCACCGCTTTGTGCTGCATCGGCCTGGCTTGATCCGAAAACTCGGACACAGCGTGCATCACTCGACGGGCGCGAGCAAGTCTATCAGCGCCTGCTACATGAGTCCGGCGGATTTTTTCCTGGAGATCGTCCTGCCGTATCTTGTCCCGCTGGCGCTCGTTGGAGCCGGAGCCGACGTTTCGTTTCACCTTACAATTGCCTGTCTCGGCGCGATCGGCGGCCTCTACGAACATTCCGGATATGATTTCGCGGTTCGCATGCAGCCGCCAAAGGGGTCAGGCTCCAGACCGCTGGCTTGGCTCGCGCATCTTACGACGAGCAAAGCGCATGGCGAGCATCACCGCCGGAGCAATGTCAGCTTTAGCGACGGTTTTGGCTCCCCGGGGATTAGTGATACGATTTTCAGGACCCGTTGGGACATCGCCGGAGCAGCCCGGAAAGCCACGGAGCCCGAAGCCTCGCGCTTCGCCTCGATCCGCCTCATGCTCAGAAGACTTTGTAATCCGCTATGAAGGCTCCGGACAAATTCTAAGCTAAAGAGACCCTGCCATGACAGTCTGGCTAGGCGAAACGAACCGCCCTGCGACAAGGCGAGAACCCGCGGGCAGGTTCCGCGGGTCCTCAAAGTCCTAGTGCGAACTAACATCTAGAGCATTTTCATGATGGGCGGCGATAACCCGAATTGGCGAGGTAATTTGCGCCCTCCTTTGGTGTGAACTCCGCGAGCGCTTGAGCGATGGCTTCGATGAGGGCATCAAATGTTCCCGCGGCA
>JBQTKC010000124.1:0-19441 GCA_052386575.1 Beijerinckiaceae bacterium | reverse complement strand
GAGCGGCACGCGAAATCCTTAGGTGTTCCGAGGCGCGCTCGTACCTTGGGTTGCCCCGTCCTCGTCACGTATCCGGAGCAAGGCAAATGGCGCAATCCGCCGCGAAAGATACCGAAACTCCTGCCGCCGCGCGGCCGGGACGCGGCCGCATCTTTAATTCGATCACCGAAACAATCGGCGATACGCCGCTTGTGCGCCTCAAAAAGATCGCCCGGGAAAAGGGCGTCAAGGCCAATCTTCTCGCCAAGCTCGAATTTTTCAATCCGATCGCCAGCGTAAAAGACCGCATCGGCGTCCACATGATTTCGGTCATGGAAAGCGCGGGCAAGATCGCGCCCGGCAAAAGCACTCTCATCGAACCGACCTCCGGCAATACCGGCATCGCGCTTGCCTTTGTCGCCGCGGCGCGGGGGTACAAACTCATCCTGGTCATGCCAGAGTCGATGTCGATCGAACGCCGCAAGATGCTTGCCCTGCTCGGCGCCGAACTTGTCCTGACCCCTTCGGCGCAAGGCATGAAGGGCGCCATCACCAAGGCGCAGGAACTCGCCGAGGCGACGCCCGGCTCGGTGATCCCAAAACAGTTCGAAAACCCGGCGAACGTGGCAATCCACCGGCTTACGACAGCCGAGGAAATCTGGAACGACACCAAAGGCGAAGTCGATGTTTTTGTCTCCGCGGTCGGCACGGGCGGGACCATCACGGGAGTGGCGCAAGTCCTGAAGCCGCGCCGGCCGAATCTGAAGATCGTCGCGGTCGAACCAGAAGATTCGCCGGTTCTTTCAGGCGGCCAGCCAGGGCCGCACAAGATTCAGGGAATCGGCGCCGGTTTTGTTCCCGCGATCCTCGACCAATCGTTGATCGACGAAGTCCTGACCGTCGGCAATCAGTCGTCGTTCGACACGGCGCGGCTCGTCGCGCGCCTAGAGGGCATCCCGGTCGGAATTTCCTCCGGCGCCGCCGTCGCCGCCGCGGTCGAAATAGGCCTGCGCCCGGAATTCGAAGGCAAAAACATCGTCCTGATCATACCGTCCTTCGCGGAACGCTATCTGTCGACGGCATTGTTCGAAGGGTTTTGATGACGTGGGCGCAAGCCTCGCATGCGTAATTTGTAATAGTCTGGACATGATTTGACGGACACCGCCCGATGAATGCGAAGCTTGCCATTCATCTCTTGGCGGCGACCCCCGGGGTCACAGCCGGGTCACAGCCCGGGGGTGGCGAGCGATCCGTTTTTATCAATGATCGCTGTCGCGGGCAAATGACTTGTCCGGATTAGGTGGCAGACTTACGCCGGCCGGGCACCAGTCTGGTTAGATGGCATGTGCCTTGCGGCCGCCGCGTTCGATCGATGCCGGTGCTTGGTCGCGGGCGATGAGATGATCCGCGAGATCGAGACAGCGCTTGGCGAGCATGGCCGCGCCTTCGGCAAGCTCGTTGGACGCGCGCACGATCTCGACATTGCGTTCCATGTCCTCGTGCGACCAGCCACGCGAATGGGCGATATAGGGACACTGCGGAAAGATGAAGCCCAGTTCGGCGAAGAAACCAAGCATCTGGCCCGCGACCGCCTGAATATTGTCCTGGCCGCCGACGATGATGAACCCCGCGACCTTGTTACGAATGAGAACCTGATCGCGGATCGTGACCGCGTTCTGGACGCAGTTCAGCCGCTCGGCCATCTTGAAATAGAGCGATGACGCGGCTCCCCAGCGTATCGGCGATGATACGATGACCGCGTCGGCCCAATGCACCAGTGCCTCGTAAACTTGGTGCATCTCGTCCGTCGCATCCATCTGGGTGATCGAGCAGGGCCAGGTGCAGGCGCGCGCGGCCTTCGAATAGTAACCCTCGCAGGCGCGGAATTTGAGATCATTCAGCTTGATCATCCGCGTCTCGGCGCCTAGTTCGCGGGCGGCTTTCAACGCATGATCAAGCAGGTGGCCGGAGCCCGAGAAGCGTGGGTTCGCGGCATCCATCGCCGTCGTCGCGATACCGGCAAGGCGCAATGGTCCGGCCGCACGCTCGACCTTGCGTGCCAGCGGGTGCGGTTCGTGCGGGCTCTTGGCGCGCTTGCTGCCGGCGGCAAGGTTGACGAGAACGCGGCCGTTCTCGACCTTCATCGGGTAGGCGGGAACGCGGTCACCCTCGAAACCGGGCTCGCCGACGCCGCTGCAACGGTGAAATTTCCAATTATGCCAGGGACAGACGATATAATCGCCATCAAGCCGGCCCCCGCCAAGCGGCCCGCCGGCGTGGTTGCAAATATTCGAAACCGCGCCGAAATTCCCGTCCTTGAGAGATATTGCAAGCTCGCGGTTCCCTGCCATGATGCGTCTGAGCGGCGGCCCGGAAAGCTCGTCCGGGGAGCCGATGTCGATCCAATTTTCATCTCTGGCCATGACGATCCCATGCTCCCAATTGTTTTTGCCGATTGGCAAGCCTACCATTTCGTCGAATATATCCGTGCTCTTAAGACTGGGCATGATAGTGGAAAAGCAAGTCGGAGATGAGTGCGGCGGCCATGGGTGGATCGGATTGGCGGCCACTTCGAGGCATTGACCAGCGTCGGCTGAGCGTCGCTCGCCGGCAAGCCCATCATGCCGTGCAATGGCTTGCGCGAGCGGCGCGCGCCTACGTTCCACCGCGGCCAGACGACAGCCACACCAATCTCGATTGGGACGACCCTCTCGATGGCTTTACGACCCATCGGCTGAAAAACGGCACGCGTCTAAGCTTGAAAATTGCCGGTCTCACGCTCGTACTGCATGACGATGAAAAGACGGCACGCATAGAATCATTCGCACTTAATGGCAGCACGGATGCGCAGGCCCGCCAATGGCTGGGCGAGCAATTCCGCGCGAGCGGCCTCGATCCGCAGGCTCTCGACGCGCCGTCGCCCTATGAGTTGCCCGCGCACGCAGTCACCGAAGGCGCCGCCTATGGCGTGGCGGATTTGGCGGATGCCTTGGCCGCGCTTGCGGCCTGGTTCGCCAATGCCGAATGTTCGCTCGCCGGCGTCCAAGGACAAATGATCCAGCGCAAATTGGCGGCCTCGGACGTGCGCTGTTGGCCGCACCACTTCGATCTCGCCACTTTGGCCTCGTTCCCGGCGCGGGATGCTGGCGTCACAGCCTATGTCGGTGCCGGGCTTTCGCCCGGAGACGCGTATTATGACGAGCCCTATTTCTATGTGTCGGTATATCCCCAGCCGGACAGCGCGGCGCTGCCGTCCCTGCCAGCGCTTGGCCATTGGCATACGCACGAGTTCTCGGCGGCTATTGCGCCCGCGCATCGGATTGTTGCGGCCAATAATCAAAAAGCCGCGGCCGATGAATTTTTAAGCGCCGCGATCGAAATCGCGATCAATATCTTGAGCTGACGCACGGGCTCTTCTCTATTCGGGCAGTTGGCTTGCTCACTCAGGGATAACAATTCGGCCGAACGCGCGGCGGCACGGGTTCCACCTAAGAAGACTTGCCGGCGCGAATATTTATTCCCGATGCTTCGCGAATTTCTCGCGGCCAGCGGCGTTGCGCGGGCAAAGGAACGGAAACAAAGCCACTTCGTTTTGCTGCCGAAACAACAATCGAAGAGAATGACCAATGTTGCTGCGCAAAGATGGCCTTGACGTGATCGCGATTCCGCAGCCGAGCCACGCCTGGCTTTCCGGCCAAATGGCCCGCGTGTGGGGCAATCGGTGCTTCGCGGCGCCAGCACCCTACGACGAGGTATGCCTCGCCGCCGGGCAGCACGACATCGGTTGGCTGGCCTGGGAAATGGCGCCCGCGCTCGATGCCGGGACCGGCCTCCCGCAGGAGTTTTCCAAGGTGCCGCCTTCGATGCACACCGCGCTGTGGCGCGAAGGCGTCCGCCATGCCCGCGCTTTTGGGCGTTATCCCGCGCTCCTGGTGTCGCTTCACGCCGATACGATTTATGCGCGCCATTTTGATTTCGCCAAGGCGGGCCCGGAGAACGCGGAGGCCGTGCGGGCTTTTCTCGACGAACAGCATCGCTTTCAGGCGCGGACGGCGGCGTCCTTGCGGGCCGATCCGAAGCTCGCGGAACAGGCATCGCCGGAAACAATCGAACACAACAGATTGTTGATCGCGGCGCTCGACTGGTTGTCGCTGGAGATCTGCCGGGGTGTAAAAAATGAAATCAAGATCCCCGATGTACCAACGGCGGGGGCCGGAACGACAGACCTCCGTATGGAGCCCCGCGACGGCGAAGGCCTGGCCATCGATCCCTGGCCTTTCCGGATAGCCAGGGTAGCGGTTCGCGCCGAGGGCAAGCGTCTGCGCGGCCGATTCGCGACGGAAGCGGACCTCCATCAGGCGCTGGACGAGGCCGAACCGGTACTCGTGACCGCGGTGCTGCACCGGGCTTGAGCCCGCGGCCTAGGGCGTTGTGACGCCACCCCCTGCGGGCCGAGAGCGGGACGCCCCGGTTCCAAGCCGGGGTAGCGCTAGGTACAACCAAGCTCACGCTGAGCTTGCTCAGCCGGGGGCAACAGCCCTTTCCGCCTCTCCCGCTCCGCCGCCGCCGTTCCCAGATTCCGCAGAAAGCTTAGGGGCCGTAGTGGCTCAAATACCATTTTCTCTTCAAATCGTTTGGCAGCTTGCCGCCGTTAGCTGCAAGTATCGCCATGATTTGTTCGTGAAGCCAGATATTCGTCGCGGCGGAATTACTGATATCGCCCTCGTAGTGAAGCTCCTTTGCGAGTTCCTTACGCGCAAGGAGACTGCTGTCTATGGACAAGACCTTCATCAGATCGACGATGGAGTGTCTCCAATCGAGCTTCTCGTTGAGCCTCTCGGTTTTTTTGTCGCTCAAGGCGTCGAGCACTGCGGCGACATCCACTGATGGCCCCGGCGGCGCTGGTGATGAAGCCGGAGCAGGGGCGGATGGCGCCGCGTTCGTCGTCCCGCTAGCTTGAGCAGAGGGCGCAGCCGGAGCAGGGGCGGCGGGCGAGGCTGGCGCCTTGCCCAATACTTTCGACATGATCGTCCCTAAGATGCTCATCGTACGCTCCTATATTTCGTGTCGAAAAGGGGGGTCGCCTTCTCTGTCGCGTCCACGCCCAGCGGCACGACCGGCATCATGGCGAAGTTTTTTGCTTCCGGATCATGATTTTCTCCCTTCCGATTTTGGAAGCCAGTCTTGGAATCTCACACTGCAACGTCAGTCGCAACTTTTTGATGCTTTAGCCGCTTTTCCACATACGAAGGGCGGCGCCCGAGGTGACTCTAGTCGCGGGGATCGGGTTTGTCGAGATAGCCGCTGGGATCGCTGTCAATGCCGTATGTTTCGACGACGCACTGCTCGAAAGTGACATAGTCGCCCAGGTTCTTCTGGCATTCTTTCCACGCGTCGGCCATTGTCTCGTTAAAAAGCTTTAGTTTGTCTTGCTTTTGCTTTTCGGCGGCGGCAGCTCTTTCTCTTGCTTCCGCCTCGGCTTTCGCCTTGGCTTCCGCTTCAGCAATTTTTTGCTGGTAGGCCACGTAGGCTGACAGGCTCATCCCTTCGCGATGCGCGGCCAAGATAGTGGAGACCCAGCTTGACGCGGCCGGCAGCAACCGTGGCGATTGCGAGCATCACGACCTGCACAAAGCTTATTCTTAATCTATTCCCATTCATTCGCCGCTCCATTGCCGATCGGCGCAATATTTCGAATAAGGTTGTGACGGCCGCGATGGCTGCCCGAAAAGGACGTTCCGGATTCCAGCTCTCTTCCGCCTTCGGCTCCAAGCTTCGTGGGGCGTGATGCTATCCTTGCTCACGGGTTCGCCGCCGGCTTCGACAGGTCCCGCCATGAGAGTGGTCTATCCTTCTCCCACCATCGGTCGGCCTCTTTCCGGCCGGGTGTCCTTAGAGAGTTAGCTAGCGCAGCGTTTCTACCTGCGCCTCGGTTTTAAGCCAATCGAATGCTCCGGCATCGGGATAAGGCTCAAATGCGAGAGCCGTGCCACCCGCAAACGAAAGCGTGACGCGCTTGGCGCCGGGTTAACGCACAAACCCCAAAATATCCTTCACGCAAGCCATGTTTTTCGCGGCGATGGCGCGGGCGCGCCCGGCACCCTCGACGAGAACGCCGTCGATAAAGGCCGGGTCGTCCTTCAGGCGTTTCATCCCGGCGCCGATCGGGCCGAGTTTGGCCACCGCGAGATCGGCAAGCGCCGATTTGAAAGCCGAGAAATTGCCCCCGCCAAAAGTCTTCAAGACATCGGATTTCGTCTCGCCGTTGAGCGCGGCAAAAATGCCGACGAGATTTTCGGCTTCGGGCCGCTGCTTGAGGCCTTCGATTTCGGAGGGGAGCGCTTCGGGGTCGGTCTTCGCCTTGCGGACTTTTTGGGCGATCGTGTCCGCGTCGTCGGAAAGATTGATCCGCGAATGGTCCGACGGGTCCGACTTCGACATTTTTTTGGAGCCGTCGCGGAGACTCATCACGCGGGTGGCGGGGCCTTGAATAAGCGGTTCCGGCAAAGGGAAGAACGCGTCGCCATGACCCAGCCCCGCGATCGCGGCGGCAAAATCGAGATTGAATTTTTGGGCGATGTCGCGGGCGAGTTCGAGATGCTGCTTTTGGTCCTCGCCAACCGGGACATGGGTCGCGCGATAGGCAAGAATATCGGCGGCCATGAGGCACGGGTAGGCATATAGCCCGACCGAGGCGTTCTCGCGGTCTTTTCCCGCCTTCTCCTTGAATTGGGTCATGCGATTGAGACATCCGAGGCGCGCCACGCAATTGAACACCCAGGCGAGCTCGGCATGCTCGCCAACCTGGCTCTGGTTGAACACGATATGCTTTGCGGGATCGATGCCGCAGGCGATGAACGCCGCCGTCACTTCCCTTATGCTCGCCTTCAGTTCGTCGGGCTTTTGCGGCACTGTGATCGCGTGAAGATCGACGACGCAATAGATGCAATCATGGGTTTTCTGCAACTCGACGAATTTCGCGATCGCGCCGAGATAATTTCCAAGATGCAGATTCCCGGTCGGTTGCACGCCGGAAAAGACGCGTTCAATAAACTTTGCCATGCCAGCGAGGGCCCCTGGGGTCGAACTAACAGCATGCTTTATTACGCTGCAGTATGGAGTGGCAAGAGCACCGCCAAGACAATAGATATATCTATCCACGTTTCAGCGGAGGCAACCTTGAGCAAAGGGGATGCTATTCTCGGGAGAATAGCCATAGTATCTGACGTCATGGCAGCACTGGGCATCCCTGGCACGTCAACATTTCAACTTGCCGTTAGCAATGCACTCGAGCGTCGCAAACGAGAAGCAATTGATTTACTCATCGCCGAAGTTGCCAAGGGAAAGAGAGAAGGCGTCGAATTCACGAATGGTGAGGCGGCTGAATTGGTGCAGATGCTGCTTCGTTTTTCGAGTGCTGTTGACGCTGGAGCTGCGCGCCAGAATTTGGGCTTGTTAGCTCAGGTCATCTTCGGTTTGAAGCGCAACAAGACCTTTGAGTATGACAAATTTTCAAAATGGGCCAACATTCTTCAAACTCTCACAAGAAACGAGATTCTCTTCTTAGGCGCTGCTTATCACCTCATGAACGAAAAACCAGACGACTTCTGGAAGAAAATTAAGGAAAGCCTTTCCAGCAATTTCTTATCCAACGAATGCGACCAAATTGCAGCGGCGCTGACACGAACCGGCTTGATATTGCCAATGTCTGCCTGGGGCGGAATGGCATACATCGCAAGCCCCGCTCTGAAAGAGTTGGGCCAATTGGCTGCACTCGAGCCGACCTCTAATGATCGTTAAGATCGCCCCAACGAGTTAACTGCTAAAGGATGAACCGGCTCAAGTCGGCGTTCTTCGCGAGGTCACCGATGTTCTTCTCGACGAATGGTGCATCGATTTCGATCCTCTCGCCGGTACGATCGGACGCGGTAAAACTCACCTCGGCGAGGATGCGTTCCATTACCGTCCACAAACGCCGCGCGCCTATATTTTCGACCGAGGAATTGACTTGCACCGCGATCCTCGCCACCGCTTTGATCGCGTCCGGCATGAATGCAAGTTCGACTCCCTCGGTGCGAAGAAGCGCCTCGTATTGCTTGATGAGGCTTGCCTCGGTTTCGGTGAGGATGCGGCGGAAATCTTCTTCGTTCAAGGGCGAGAGCTCGACTCTAATCGGCAGCCGGCCCTGCAATTCGGGAAGCAGATCCGAGGGTTTCGACACATGGAAGGCGCCCGACGCGATGAACAAAATATGATCGGTCTTCACCGCGCCATGCTTGGTCGCGACAGTGGTGCCTTCGATGAGCGGAAGCAGGTCGCGCTGGACACCTTCGCGCGAGACATCGCCGCCGCCACGCCCCTCGCGCGCGCAAATCTTATCGATCTCGTCCAAAAATACGATGCCGTTGCTTTCGACTTCGCGGACCGCTTCCCGAACGATCTGGTCCTGATCGATCATCTTATCGCTTTCCTCGACGATCAAGGGGGCGTGTGCGTCCTTGACCGTGGTACGCCGCGGTTTCGCGCGATTGCCGAGCGACTTGCCGAATATATCGCCGATCGAAATCGCGCCGATCGCCGAGCCCGGCATGTTCGGCAATTCGAACATCGGCATCGTGGACGAGGGCTGGGCGATCTCGATCTCGATCTCCTTATCGTCGAGGTCTCCCGCCCGCAACTTTTTGCGAAAGCTATCGCGCGTGGATGCCGACGCCGAGGTGCCGACGAGAGCGTCCAAGACCCGCTCCTCCGCCGCGAGCTGGGCGCGCGCGGAAAACGCCTTGCGCTTTTCTTCCTTCATCATCATGATCGCGGTCTCGACGAGATCGCGGACGATCTGCTCGACATCGCGGCCGACATAGCCGACCTCGGTGAATTTCGTCGCCTCTACTTTGAGAAACGGCGCGCCCGCGAGCTTGGCGAGGCGGCGGGAAATCTCGGTCTTGCCGCAACCGGTTGGCCCGATCATCAAAATGTTCTTCGGCAGCACCTCGTCGCGCATCGCGCCTTCGAGGCGCAGGCGGCGCCAGCGGTTGCGGAGCGCGACCGCCACGGCGCGCTTGGCATCCTTTTGTCCGACAATGAAACGGTCGAGCTCGGAGACGATCTCGCGCGGTGAAAAATCGGTCATGGAGAAAGCTTTCCTGTTGCCGCGCGATTATTTCGAGGCAATCGATTCGAGCACGAATTTGTCGTTGGTATAGACGCAAATGCCGGCCGCGATTTCGAGCGCGCGGCGGGCGATCGCCTCGGCGTCAAGACCGGTTGCAAGCAGCGCGCGGCCCGCGGCAAGCGCATAATTGCCGCCAGACCCGATCCCCATCACGCTGCCGCCGCCTTCGGCCTCCGGCTCGAGCACATCGCCGGTGCCGGTCAGAACGAGCGCCGCCTCGGCGTCGGCGACGAGCATCATCGCCTCGAGCCTGCGCAAATAGCGATCCGTGCGCCAATCCTTGGCGAGCTCCACGCAGGCGCGCATGAGCTGGCCCGGATATTGTTCGAGTTTCGTTTCGAGACGCTCGAACAAGGTGAAGGCATCGGCGGTGGCACCGGCAAAGCCGCCGATCACTTCGCCCTTGGCGAGGCGGCGAACTTTCTTTGCATTGCCCTTGACGATGGTCTGCCCGATCGAAACCTGACCATCGCCGCCGATGACCGTGCGGCCGCCCTTTTTGACCATTATAATGGTGGTCGCATGAAAACCTTCCTGGCTCGGGCGATGGTCTTGCATGAAAAGCTCTCGAAAATCGCCCGGCGTAGCGGGCAACGGAAGGTTTGGCCGTTTTCATCTATGGGCTTGGACGAAGCGATGCAAGCGCGGCGACGGTTTTGGCCCCTGGCCGTTGTTGAGGCGAAGCCGGGGCTTCGCCAGAAGTGTCCGCCGCGTTCCCGCCGGCGCGCTGCGCACAAGACTAAGCTTGTCAGGTGAAAGTACCGGCGGAGAGACGAACCACTTTGACGGACGGCATCTGCGCCAATGCGGCGAGCTGTTCCCGCCGCCGGACTCTGCGGGACGCAGCGGCGACATTTTGCCCAATTGCAAGAGGCAAACGAAGGTGCGACATGCGGCGCTAACTTGGGGGTGAGGCGCGAGAAACGCCTTAAGCCGGAACAGCGGCCTGAGCCAAAAAATTAGCGATGGCTGGTTTGACGGGGATTTGCCCACCGGCGCCCTTTTCGGAACTCTTTTCAGAGCAAGGATGATTTTAAGGGATGGCTATCGCCTTCGCGCTTATCCTGGTTTTGGTCGTGCTCGGCTCGGTGATGTTTCACTTGCTCAGCCCGTGGTGGATGACGCCGATTGCCTCGAACTGGGGTTACATCGATGGCACGATCAACCTCACGTTTTGGATTACCGGGGCAGGTTTCATCGGCATTATTTTGTTCATGGCCTATTGCGTTTTCCGCTTCCGGCACCAGGAAGGAAGCCGGGCAGCGTACCAGCCAGAGAACACTAGGCTGGAATGGGCGCTCGGCATCGGGACCACGGTGGCCGTCTTGGCCCTGTTGGGGCCGGGGTTGGTCGTGTGGTACCAATACATCGCGGTTCCGAAGGAAGCGGCGGAGATTGAGGTCCTTGCCCAACAGTGGCAGTGGAGCTATCGCCTTCCGGGGAAGGATGGCCTCCTCGGCACATCCGACCCTCGCTTCGTCGGTTCCGACAATCCCTTGGGTTTGAATCCGGCTGATCCCAATGGGCAGGACGATTTCGTGGTCGAGAGCGGCGATTTGCACCTGGCGCTCGATAAGCCGGTCAAAATATTGCTTCGCTCAATCGACGTGGTGCACAACTTTTTTGTCCCCGAGTTCCGGGCAAAGATGGATTCGATGCCGGGTATCGTCACCTACTTCTGGTTTACCCCTACCAGGACCGGGACGTTCGAAGTGCTCTGCGCGGCATTTTGCGGGGTTGGTCACGACGCGATGCGGGGCACCGTGGTGGTCGACAAGGAGAGCGACTATCAGGCGTGGCTGCAAAAACAGCATACCTTCGCCGAATTATCCGCGCGCGCCAAAAAAGTGAATCTGCAGCAATGAGTCTGGTTTTGAGCAAGGCGGATGTGGCATTATGGATGTTGAGCCGGCGCTATTGAGCCTTAAAACCTCATCGAGCGGCATCGAAAACCGTCAGGACGGAATATAGGAGAAGGTTTGATGGTCGATATTGGCGTAGCCGAAACTATCCCGCCCGCCGAAGTCGAAGACGTAGAGCTTTATCATGCGAAAAGCTGGGTGACGAAATATGTCTTTTGCCAGGACGCCAAAGTCATCGCCATCCAGTACTCGCTGACGGCGATCGGCATCGGATTGGTGGCTCTGGTGATGTCGTGGCTGATACGGCTGCAGCTGGCGTTCCCGGGCACCTTCACCATTGTCACCCCAAGCAACTACTACCAATTTGTCACGATGCACGGGATGATCATGGTGATCTATTTGCTCACCGCCCTGTTCCTCGGAGGCTTTGGCAACTACCTCATCCCGCTGATGGTGGGCGCGAGGGACATGGTTTTTCCCTATGTGAACATGCTGAGCTACTGGGTCTATCTTCTCGCGGTGCTGGTTCTGGTGGCTAGCTGCTTTGTGCCAGGTGGGCCGACGGGCGCCGGCTGGACCCTTTATCCGCCTCAGGCCATCCTCGAAGGCACCCCCGGGCGGGAGTGGGGTATCATTTTGATGCTCCTTTCCCTGGTCCTGTTCATCATCGGCTTCACCATGGGCGGCTTGAACTATGTTGTGACGGTGCTGCAGGGACGCACGCGAGGAATGACGATGATGCGGCTGCCCTTGACGGTATGGGGCATTTTCACCGCCACCGTCCTCGCGCTGCTGGCCTTCCCCGCCTTGTTCGTCGCCTGCGTGATGATGCTGTTTGACAGGGTGCTCGGGACAAGCTTCTTCATGCCGGCCATCGTCCAGGCGGGGGAGCATTTGAAGTATGCCGGCGGCAGTCCGATATTGTTCCAGCATCTATTCTGGTTCTTCGGCCATCCAGAGGTCTACATCGTTGCCCTGCCGGCCTTCGGCATTGTCTCCGATCTGATCAGCACCCATTCGCGAAAAAACATCTTCGGCTATCGCATGATGGTGTGGGCGCTGGTGGCGATCGCCGTCCTCAGCTTCGTGGTGTGGGGGCACCACATGTACATCAGCGGCATGGACCCGCCATTCGGATTCTTCTTCGCAACCTCGACGCTGATCATCGCCGTCCCAACCGCTATCAAGGTTTACAACTGGGTACTGACCCTGTGGCGCGCTGACATCCACCTTACGGTTCCGATGCTGTTCGCCCTCGGATTCATCGTCACCTTTGTGAATGGGGGGATCACCGGGCTGTTCCTCGGCAATGTGATCGTGGATGTTCCGCTTTCAGCCACGATGTTTGTTGTTGCCCACTTTCATATGGTGATGGGGATCGCGCCAATTCTCGTTGTATTTGGCGGGATCTACCACTGGTACCCAAAGATTACCGGGCGGATGCTGAACGATACGCTAGGTCACATTCACTTCTGGATCACGTTCCTTGGGGCCTATCTGATTTACTTCCCGATGCACTACCTAGGATTTATCGGGGTGCCGCGCCGGTACTACGAGCTCGGCGCGACGGCCTTCGTCCCGGAGTCGGCCGCGACATTGAACGTCGCTATTACCGCCGCGGCATTGATCGTGGGCGCCGTCCAACTAGTCTTCTTTTACAATCTGATTTGGAGCCTGTTTAAAGGCAAACCGGCCGGCGGCAATCCTTGGCGGGCCACGTCGCTGGAGTGGCAAACACCGGAAACTCCGCCCGGGCATGGCAACTTTGGCAAGGAGCTGCCCGTGGTTTACCGCTGGGCTTACGATTACAGTGTGCCGGGCGCCGAGCAGGATTTTCTACCGCAAAACCAGCCTCCAGCCAAAGTAGTGGCTTAGGGCGGCCCCGCCATGGATTTCACATTCCTCTTCTTGGCTGTGATAGCGGCCATCTCCGGATGGTGGCTCGTGCAGCAAAGACTGACAGCCAAGCCATGGCTGGAGCCGGGTGCGATCGCCGATCCGGGCGCGTCGTCCCTGCCCGCCGCGAAGATTGGATTGGCGGTGCTTCTCGCGGTCATAGGCTGCCTATTCACTCTGTTGATCAGCGGCTATTCCATGCGCATGGGTATGGGGGTATGGACGCCCGCGCCCGTGCCGAAGCTGCTGTGGCTCAACACCTTTGTGCTGATCCTGAGCAGCGGCGCGCTGCATTGGGCACGGGTTGCCGCGCGCCTTGGACGGATGGACGGTGTAAAAGCCGGTTTGCTCGCGGGAGGCGTTTTCGCGTTTGCTTTCCTGGTTGGACAGCTCATCGCTTGGCGAGAGCTCGATGCCTCGGGCTATTTTTTGACGGCCAACTCAGCGGCCGCCTTCTTTTACTTGATCACTGGCGTGCACGGGCTCCACATCCTGGGCGGCCAGGTGGCCTTGGGCAGAACAATGGATAAGGCGTGGCAAGGTGTCGCTGTGGCCAAGGTGCGCCTGAGCGTTGAACTATGCGCTACATATTGGCACTTTCTGCTTCTTGTCTGGCTGGTCTTATTCGCTCTGCTGTTGCTAACCGATCCGATTGTAGCGGACAGCGGCTGGTTTCTTTGATTTGCCGCATTTACTGAGCGTGAGCCGGTGACCGCCGCGCTTGAAAATGCCTTAGAAAGGACTTCGGGAGTACACATGACGGAACCGGCAATGACCGACACGTTGGAAGCCCCGGCGCACCCTGGGGGCTGGCAAGGCTTCGCCGCCGATTGGTCCTCGGACCAGCGCGCGTTCAAGAGTGCCACCTGGGGCAAGGCCATGATCTGGATCTTCCTCCTGAGCGACACCTTTATTTTTAGCTGTTTTCTACTGTCCTACATGACCGTGCGGATGTCGACGACCGTGCCATGGCCGAACCCGAGCAAGGTCTTCTCATTGACGATCGCCGGCCAGGAAACCCCGCTCCTTCTGATCGCCATCATGACCTTCATCTTAATCAGCAGCAGCGGGACGATGGCGATGGCCGTCAACTACGGCTACCGCCGCGACCGTGTCACAACAACAGTTTTGATGCTGGCGACCGCGGCATTCGGCGCCTCCTTCGTCGGTATGCAGGCTTTCGAGTGGACCAAGCTGATCATGGAAGGGGTCCGGCCTTGGGGCAATCCGTGGGGCGCGGCGCAGTTTGGCTCGTGCTTTTTCTTGATCACGGGCTTCCACGGCACCCACGTGACGATCGGCGTGATTTTCCTGCTCATCATCGCGCGCAAGGTTTGGCGAGGAGATTTCGACACTGGAAGGCGAGGCTTTTTCACCAGCAGAAAGGGGCGCTACGAGATCGTCGAAACCATGGGTCTCTACTGGCACTTTGTCGATCTTGTTTGGGTGTTCATCTTTGC
The DNA here is from genome assembly GCA_052386575.1 of Beijerinckiaceae bacterium. Taxonomy (GTDB): domain Bacteria; phylum Pseudomonadota; class Alphaproteobacteria; order Rhizobiales; family Beijerinckiaceae; genus Methylocapsa. The sequence continues at coordinate 5,072 of JBQTKC010000124.1, read as the reverse complement.
CCTTTTTTATCTTTGGTAAGGAAATAACATGACACATCTTTCTTCAGTAAGTATGCAAAATGCGACTCATGTGTCTACGGCACAGAAAAAAAACGTGGCGCACGAAGAGGGACAACAGCACCCGATCAAGCTTTATCTGGTGATCTGGGGCTGGCTATTTGTCTTGAGCACCTGCTCTTATCTCATCGACTACTTTGGCATCCATGGATATCTCAGATGGTCCCTGATCCTGCTGTTCATGATTGTGAAGGCAGGCTTGATCGTCGCTATCTTCATGCACATGGCCTGGGAGCGTTGGGCCTTGATGTACGCCATTCTGGTCCCGCCGGGGGCGGTGTTGCTGTTCGTGGCGATCATGGCGTTCGAGTCGGATTACACACACTTCAAGCGGATCGAATTCTTCGGACCGGCGCAAGCTATTGCCCAGACCGAGACCATGGAGCACCATACGTCAGGAACCGCTAACGCCACGTCCACCGCTCCCGCTGACCAATTGAACAAAGAGGCGAACAAACCCTAGTCTCGCGAAACCCTGAAGTCGCGACCGAAGGGCGCAACGTGGCCCTCTCGGGCAGCGCGTCCGCGCCCAAGGAGGCTGGGAAACCCGCGCCCCGCCGGCGGGCAGGAGCGGCCGCGGTCCGTAACGTTATCGCCGCCGCAGCCAAAGCGCCCGCAGCGAGGTTTTGTCCGCTCAACCGGGCAGAGCGGACGACAATTGGCAGGCTTGGCGTCAGACAGGGACGGCCGGTTCCACGACCGTACGGTAGAGATGCCAACTTGCATGGGCCAGGATCGGCACCGTGACCGCGAGCCCGACGAACAGCAGCAAGAAGCCGATCGCGAGGAACGCCGCAACGATCAATCCCCAGATCGCCATGGTGACGGGATTCTTCCACACCGCTTTGAGCGACGTTAGAACAGCCACAGCCAAGCCCACATCGCGATCGAGCAGCAGGGGAAATGAGATGACGCTGATGCCCAGGACCACCACGGCAAAGGCAGCGCCGATCGTGTTGCCAAAAGCGATTAGGCTCCAACCCCGCGGCGTGGTGACGACATCGATGAGAAACCCCGCATAGGACTCGGGCTCGCCGGGGCCATAGAGCCAGCCATAAAGAGACTCAGCCGCGGCCAGCCAGAGGCGAAAAATAATCAGCAGCAAGAGGCCAAGCGCCAGGAGCGAGGGAACCGAGGGAGAGTGGCGCACATCGAAAACATTCGACCAATGGGTCTCAAGGCCGAGCTCCCGCCGCCGGCTTATCTCATACAAGCCAATTGCGGCGATGGGGCCGATCAGGGCAAAGCCCGACATGAGGGGGAAAAACAGGGGCAGAGAATAGCCGGCGAGGCACAAGCCGACGATGGGGTATATCAAGCCCAGGAAAAAGAGGGACGACGGCATCGCCAGGAAATCGTTGGCACCTTTGGACAGAGCGTATTTGAGGTCCGCCGGACCGATTTTACGCACCGCAGGATAAACCAGGGTCGAATCCGGACCGGCGATCACATGGAATTTCGGCATGAGGGTTCCTCCCGAACCGAAAGGCAAACGGTCACGAGGCCGCGGCGAAGCTCAGTATGAAGCGCTTTGGCCGCACGGAACCCCGCGCTGCATTTGTGCCATTATACGCTCCGGCGCGGACGTTGTCGCCCCCGCGATGGAGCCCGCGAAAATCATTCTCATCGTAGCGCGCGCCGGAGGCGAGACGGAGATAGGCTCCGCCCTCCCTCAGCTGGCGCGTTTCCGGGGCCCTCTCACGGGCCTTTTTTGTTGCCCAAATTCAAGAAATCGCAAACAATCTCTGCGGAAGTCACGCGGACCCCAAAAGATCGCACACTGAACTCGACGGCTTGGCGCCAGACCGGGGCAGCCGATTCTTTGACAACGTGTTCGGGGCGCGCTTTGGGATTCTCCGCCCGGTGCGCTTGAAGGTCAAATGAATGGTTGTCCACGTCGCCTACGACATCACAAGGCTCGCGACCCGCGTTTTGAATTTTACGCCGAACGGGATCGACCGGATTGACTCTTCCTTCGCCCGCCACTTTCTCATCCCCGCGCGGCAAGACCAACTCGCCATCATGATGACCCCGCGCGGACCGGGCGTGATCGGCGCCGAGGCCGCGCGAGACTTGGTGGACGGGATTTCCGTTCATTGGGGTGAGCAAGATGAGCCTAACCAGAACGAGAGCTATCACGAAATTGCCGCTTGGATCCGGGGCGAGGCCGCGCCGTCTTCTTGCGTTCGCCGGATTGCGCAAGGGCGTCGCCATCGCGCGGGGGGCGTCTTCTCATGGATCGGGCGGCACGGCCTGCTCGGCCGCTCGCCCGCCACCGCTCTGCCACAGGGCGCGCGCTATCTCAACGTCAGTCAATTCCCGCTCTGGATCGCGGCTTATTTTTCCTGGCTGAAACGGCGCCCCGACGTCAAAGCTGTCTTCTTCATTCATGATTTGCTGCCGCTCGAGACCCCTGAGTATTTCCGCAAGGCCGAATACGAACGGCATCGGCGCCGGCTGACCAATCTCGCCCGTTTCGGCGCCGGGGCGATCGTCACGACAAAGGTGGTGCAAGCCGCGCTCACCCGCCATTTGGCCTCGCTTGGCCGCGCCGGCATGCCCATTCTTGTTCTGCCTCCTCCCGTCGCGCCGGTGTTTTGGCGGCGGGATCTTGTCGACCCGGCATTGACGGGCACGCCTTATTTCGTGGCCTGCGGCACCATCGAGCCGCGCAAGAACCATCTCATGCTTTTGCATGTGTGGCGGGAACTCGCGGCCCGCGACGGCGCCGCGGCGCCAAAACTTGTCTTGATCGGCAGCCGCGGATGGGAAACCGAAAATGCCGTCGATCTGCTCCAACGCTGCCCCTCGATAGCCAATCATGTCATCGAGGCCGCGGGCCTGCCGACGCCGGCCATGAAGCGGCTGCTCGACGGCGCCCGCGCCTTGCTCATGCCGTCCTTCGCCGAAGGCTACGGGCTGCCGGTCGCCGAAGCCTTGGCGGCCGGCGTGCCGGTGATCGCCTCGGATATCGCGGTGTTTGGGGAAACCGGCGGCGGCCGCATCACGAAGCTGAGCCCGATCGACGGCGAAGGATGGCTTGAGGCGATTCGCGCATATTCTCGCTCGAATCGCGCCGAACGCCAGACATTCGAGGCTGCAAGCGAAAAAGATGAAGCCACGGCGGGCGCAAATTATTTCGCCAAGGTGAATGGCTTTCTCGAAGCCCTATAAAGCCAAACATGGGATTCGAGATTTTTGTCACTGTCGTGTTGATCGCATGGCTCTTGCTGGTAAGCGCGGCCATCGTCGTCGTCGAGCTCCGGCTCGAAAGGGACAGCTTTGGTTCGGCCCCGCTCCCTCCCAGCCGAGTTAAATGGTCGCGGCAGGCGGTTGCGACCTCAGCCGCCACCGCCCTCGGTCTTGAGCCAAGCGGCGCCGCACGCCTTGGCGAGGTCGCGGACCTTGAGGATGTAGCTCTGCCGCTCGGTCACCGAAATGACCCCGCGCGCGTCAAGGAGGTTGAAAATATGGGACGCCTTAATGCATTGATCGTAGGCGGGCAGCACCATCCCATGCCGCGCGCCTTCGTCGCCAAACAGCAAGAGCGCACGGCACGCGGCTTCGGCATCCCTAAAATGCTGGAAAAGGACGCTCGTATTCGCGGCTTCGAAATTGTAGCGTGAATACTCCTCCTCGGCCTGTTTGAAGACGTCGCCATAGGTGACCTTCTCGGGCCCTTCGCAGCCGTTGAAATTAAGCTCGTAAACATCTTCGACTCCTTGCACATACATCGCGAGACGCTCCAGCCCGTAGGTCAGTTCGCCCGAAACCGGCGCGCATTCAATTCCCGCGACCTGCTGAAAATAGGTGAACTGCGAAACCTCCATGCCATCGCACCAGCATTCCCAGCCGAGCCCCCAGGCGCCAAGCGTCGGACTCTCCCAGTCGTCCTCGACGAAGCGAATATCGTGGAGGCGCGCATCGATGCCGATCGCTTCAAGCGAGGCCAAATAAAGCTCCTGGAGATCTTGCGGCGAAGGTTTCAGGATCACCTGGAACTGATAGAAATGTTGCAACCGGTTCGGATTTTTGCCGTAACGCCCATCCTTGGGGCGGCGCGAGGGCTGCACATAGGCGGCCTTCCAGGGGCGCGGGCCAAGCGCGCGCAGCGCTGTTGCCGGATGAAACGTGCCTGCGCCCATTTCGAGGTCGTAGGGCTGGAGGATGACGCAGCCATACCCGGCCCAGTATTTTTGCAGCGTTAGAATGAGATCCTGGAAGGAGCCGGCCGGTCCCGGCGAACCACAACCTTTTTCCTCTGCCGTGCGTGCGCTTTGCATGATTTGGCCTATTGCATAAGGAGTGTTTTTGGTTGGCGCCGTTGCGCGACAAGCGTTGCGTCCGCGGCGAACCGTTTGACCGCGATTTCGCCTTCTACCAGCCGGGCGGCGGCTTCCGCAGCATAAACATCAGGGATTTTTGCGCCGCTTGCCAGGCAGTGCCACGCGCACCGCGCCTTGAGTCATAGAGACATTCGTCCCCTTCGTCTTGATTGATCGAGCCAGCCAAGTTGCCCGGCGGAACCGCCTTGCATTAGCGGCGCGCGGTTGGCGGCTGCAGAAAAACCCGTGCGTTTGCCGCAAGCACTCCCGTGACGATGTTGCCGATGAACACGACGATTACCGGCCGAGCGATCACGAGGCGGGTGGCTTTGAAAAACTGCCGCCGGCCAAGCGCCGCACGCATATCCTTATATTTACCCCCCAAGGCGAAAATCCAGCGCCGGTGCAGCAAGCTGCGGCGCGTTTCCGTATCCATCGTCGAGCCATACTTTTGCAAGAGTTCATTGCAGCCGCGGACCGCCAAGCCGAACGGGTCCGCAACCGTTGAATGCGAATGCGGCGATATTTTCCGCGTGGTGGGCGAAATGCGGTGAACATAGATGTATACCCCGCTCACGCCAGAACCCGAAAATCCTTTGGGTTGATGACGCGGAAATTGTCGGTGACCGAATCGCAAAATTCTGGCCAGCATTTGGGGACTTTTTTGCGTAGGAAGTCGAGCGCCGCATC
>JBQTKC010000123.1:0-9900 GCA_052386575.1 Beijerinckiaceae bacterium | reverse complement strand
CTGTTCGTTGACGATCGGGCGGCGAGAAGCCACGAAGGTCGCGCGCGTCAAACGATCCGATGGTTGCTCTCCCGTCCAATCGAGCGGAAATTCTTCGTGCGCCGGCTGGGTGCGCGGCACGTAGACGTGCGCGAACAAGGCGTTCAATCTTTTCATGATCCAGGGCCGTGTCGGGCGGCATCCGCCGCCGCGAAACGATTGCGTCGGATCGGACCCCTGCTCGTCAACTTCGTTCAATGCCTCGTGGCCGCCGAACGACACGCAAGTCTCCAGCAACAGCAAATCGAGACAGCGGGAGGCCATCGCGCTCAGCGCGGCGGCGGGGTCTTCCAAATGATACAGAATCCCGTAGCAATACACGACATCGAATTGTCCGGTTATCGTTTCATTCAGCGATTCCACATCGCCCTGAACAAGTTTCGAGCGCGAGGCGTTGGGGTAGCCGGAAGCCTCGAGCGCCTGCATGGATTGGGCGAACAATCGGCAATTCTCGCCGCGCGCCTCAATACTGACGACGGCGCAGTCTCGGTCCAGGAAATAAAGGGTATGATCGCCAATGCCGGCGCCCACCTCCAGGACGGACTTGCCAGAGAGATCCAGCCGAAGAGAGGCGAGATGCTCTTGCCGCCGGTGATTGTGCCGCTGGTAATGAGGGCGACCGAAGTATACGCTCGCCGTCTCGGCGGCCGTTACGGTCTTTGCAGCCGGCGGGCCGGAACCGCGCAGTCTCTCTGCCCAATGTTTGAAAATATCATACGCCACTACGTGCAATCCCAATTGCGGCAATGGAGCGCCTTGCTGATCATGGCTCTCTCAAAAGCTCCGCCAACCTCTTAAGTTCGGGCCAATTCGCGAACCTTGTCAACAAACGGAACGTTCGCCTGGAGCACAACGCCTCGATCTGCTGCCGTAGTGACTCCCGGTAGGACGCCAAATGCTTCAACCCGGCGAGTTCGGCGGTTTCGAATCCGTCGTGAATGTTTGGCGGCAACCGGAACGCATGACGTAGCTCCAGGTCCTCGTCCCGCAGGTAAAAGTTGTTCAGCCCGTCGAACCAGACCTTATGATATTTGGCGGCGGTCAGGATTGGCTCCCAGATTTGCCAATTCTCTTCTTTGGAATTGACGGCCGTTGCCTCGACGATAAGGAGCCGCGGCCGGAATCTCTCCCAGTCCGCGCTCTGCAAGACGCCGAGTTCTCCACCCTCGACGTCGACCTTCATGAAGTCAATGGTCCGATCCTTGACATGGGTGTCGCAAAGGTCCGCGAGCCGTACGACCTTGACCGCGTGCGGCGTCGCGGTCAACTCGGCGACGGCGAGGCGATCGGCGACTGTGCGTTCGAGCGTCGAGTTTTCAGCGAACTTTGGAATTTCGTAAAACGTCGCAAGGCCCGGCTTGCTGCCTACGGCGCACTGCAGATTTATGTCCCTCGGCCTAGTCTCGCACAGCAGCGGGTAGTAGCGATCGGTCGGCTCGACATTGATCCCCGACCATCCCAGATCATAAAAATGCCGGGTAACCGAAAGGAAGTCGGGGTGAGCGGCACCGATGTCGACATAAAAACCGCAATACCCAGCATCGAAAAGCCGCGCGATCATGACATCTTCGAAATTTTGCGCATATGATATCATGGGATTCTTTCGTAGGCGGCGCGGCCGCTAAAGCATGTCTCAAGAGAGTGGCCTTCTCAAGACTAGGTGACGGAAGATTTCCTCTCCCAGGAGAGCTTGACCTTGAACGCGTAATCGCCCTTGCCAGAGTCGACCCACAGCTTGCAATCGTCGCTAAGGGTTGCGCCAAACTCCATCTCGATCTTGTCCGGCCGCTTGGGCATGGCGCCGATGGGTTCTTCCAGTGTCATCACTAGTTTGCCAATAGCGCTGGCCGGATTTAAAGGCGGCTTCGGTTCGCGTCGCGATCTCGTCCCCTACGCCTACCTCGGACAGCCCCGTCCCGGTGCCAGTGCCGCCGAAAAGAATCTGTTGCCCATCCGATTGCGCGCACGATCGCTGCAAAGGTGCCGTTCTCCTATGTCGCCGCGGACAGCGTGTATGGCACCGGAGACATCGAGACCACCGTAGCGCAAGGCAGGCAAGGGATATAGTCCTGGGCGTCGCCTGCAACCACGTGTTCTGCTCCTGGGGCAAGAAGCAGATGGCGGGCGGCACCGCCGCGAATATCGCGCAAAACATTGCGAAAAACGCCTGGCGGCGCCTGGCGGCGGACGAAGGAACCAAGGGGCCGCGCCTGCATGACTGGGTCTATCTCGAACTGGCCGACCTCGAGGCCGGCCAATACAACAGCGCCCTCACGGGGGAATGGACGCGGGGATTGTTGATCCGCCGGAACATCGCTGATGGCGATCTCGCCTTCTTCTCCACGGGGTGTCCCAAGGGTACGCCCATGGAAAAGCTTGTGCCGGCCGAAGGCTGTCGCTTGGCCATCAAAGACGCTTCGACGCCGCCAAGAACGAACTCGGCCTCGATCGCAACGAGACCCGCTCCTGGCATGGCTGGCACGGCATGTCTTGCTGGTCATGCTCGCCTTTGCCATGATGGCCGTCATCCGGCATTCGCTCTAATGCCGGACCGCCCAAAAAACGATCCGCCTTCGGACCAAACATTCCTGATCCGCTGGCCGATCCAGGAAATCCGCCGCGTCGCAATGAAGCTCGCTCAACGGCGCATCCAACCCGCCAACGTCATCGCATGATCACTCTGGCGCCGCGCCCATCAAGCGCAAGCGCGCCACGCACACCTCAAAAGGAAAGCGCAACTGTAATGCTGGGCTCGATGTCTCGTTGCGGGGCAAATGGAATTGTCATCGCGATTCGGGCTTGCGGCCTCGTTGGCGCTCGCCAATCCCGGGCATAGAATTTCGCCGTCCTTGCCGGACCCTTACCGGGAGTGATGGTTCGCGCATCGGCCGGCTTGCCCGTTCCAATTCTGGCCATTGGGGCTAGCTCTAGGTGGTGGTTCGGCAAGTCAAAAAAAACCGGCGGCTCACGAGGAAGTCGCCGGTGCCGGAGCGGTACCAAGAACAGTTTGGTCTTGTATCCGTCCGGGACATTTCGGCGGCGGGGGAGGGCCGCTCGCCGAAACCTTCGTTAGGATTGGCCGCCTGTCAGCACCGTGACCGCGCGGCGGTTTTGCGCCCAGCAGGAAATGTCGTTGCAGCTCGCGACGGGCCGCTCCTTGCCGTAGCTAATGGTACGAATTCTTGTCGCCGGAATGCCGCGGGCCACGAGATAATCCTTGGCGGTTTCGGCCCGCCGCGCGCCTAGCGCGAAATTATATTCGCGCGTGCCGCGCTCGTCGGCATGGCCCTCGACGGTCAAATTGTAGCGGCCATATTGTTGAAGCCAGCTCACCTGCATGGCGAGGGTCGCTTGCGCGGTCCCACTCAATTCGCTCGAATCGCTGTCGAAGAAAACCCGGTCGCCGGCACTGATGGCGAAATCCTGAGGGCTGCCAGGTGCTGCCCGCCCGCCATTTAGGCCGGCGAGCGCAGCAGGATCCTCGGCGGGGGCCTTCGCGCAGGCTGAGATCGCAAGGGCAGCGCCCAGCGCGGCAGCGAATTTGAGTTCGCCGGTCCGCTGAAGAATGCTCATCCCATACTCCTTCTATAGTCGCGAGCAGACCATCCCTCCTACCTGCCCTTCATTAAAGGAATGTTCCATCAACCTTGATCGAAGCTAACCAAATTGCCTTGCAATCGAGCAAACTCGGATAAGGTTAAGCGAAAGTTAATATTAACCGGTTGTTAATGGCGATATTGCGGCCGAGATAGAGTTTCGCATTGCGGCTGACGTGGTGCAACACAAAGGGCGGGTTTACCTTGAACGGGACGACAATGCGCCGCCAGAAAATCCCTTGAAAGTTTCTATGATTGTGTTCCACCCATTTGAATTTACAGGCTTTCATTTCGATCCAGTGATTCACCTACGAGCCACGCGATTTCACTGCAAATGCGGGATTTTCCGCGATACTGTTGAATGATATTTGACATTACTAATCATTTACTCAAAACGGACCAATTGTCAAGTGGTCGGCGGGCTGTGGAAGCGCCACCGGTGCCATTCGTTGTGAATGCCGAAGAGCCCGCCCTCGCGCAATCTACCAAACACTATGACTAGAACTTAGGCGTGTGAATATTGCGCGCTTTTTCGCTTAAGGCGCCAACCAGCGCATTGAATTTGCGCAATTCCTTTTCGCTTCCCGGATTCGAGGTGATCTCGAAGCTGAAAAATGAGTTCAGGCTATTTCAAGAGCGGGCTCCAGGACGGATCCGAACCATAATTCGGGGTTGGCACCGGAAATTCGCCGTGTCCGAATACGTCGGTCATAAAAATCTTCGCGCCGCCCTGCCCGCCAGGATCGCGAAAAAACATCAAATAAAGGCCGTTCGGGGCCCAAGTCGGCCCCTCGTTATGAAAGCCTTCGGTGAGGATCCGCTCGCCCGATCCGTCCGGCCGCATGACCCCGACCGCGAAGGAACCGGCCTTTTGCTTGGTAAAGGCGATATGGTCGCCTTTCGGCGACCAGACTGGCGTCGAATAGCGCCCCTCGCCAAACGAAATACGTTTTGGGCCCGCTCCTGTTGCTGACATGACATAGAGCTGCTGGCTACCGCCGCGGTCCGATTCGAACACGATTTGGCTGCCGTCGGGGGAATAAGACGGCGATGTATCGATCGCGTTGGCGTCGGAGAGCCGTGTCGTCGAGCGTGAGCGCAAATCCATCGTGTAAAGGTTCGACGCCACGCCTTGCGCTAGCGACATCACGACCTTTTGCCCATCCGGCGAAAAACGCGGCGAAAAGGTCATGCCCGGGAAATTGCCGACAACTTCGCGCTGGCCAGTCTCGATATTCAGCAATAGGACTTTCGGGTCTGACGCGCCAAACGACATATAGGTCACGTCTTGGGACGAGGGCGAAAACCGCGGCGTCACGACGAGATCGTCGCCCCGCGTCATGTAGCGCAGATTGGCGCCGTCCTGATCCATGATCGCCAGGCGTTTGCGGCGGCGCTCCGGCGGGCCCGTTTCGTCAACAAAGGCAATTTGCGTATCGAAAAAGCCTTGCTCGCCGGTAATCCGCGAAAAGATCGCATCCGAGACGATGTGCGCGACGCGGCGCGCATTGCTCGGATCGGTGACATATTGGCTGCCGGCGATCTGCTTGCCGGTCGCCACGTCCCAGAGCCGGAACTCGGTTTGCAGCCTCCCGTCCGAGGCCCGGCCCGTTCGGCCGGTCACCACGAACTGGGCATTGATCATGCGCCAGGAATCCATCCGCGGCGGCTGGTCCGGATCAGAAATCGTCTCAACGAAGGTCTCCGGATCGATGGGCGCGAGGAATACCGATCGCTTGAAATTATTGGTAACTATGGCGGTCAACTGGGCGCCGGCAGCCGCATCGCCGGAAAATGCCGTCACCGCGACCGGTATGGGTTTGAACTCTCCCGCACCGCGCACATCGAGGTAGTGGTCTTGCTCCGCATGGGCAGGCGGCGCGAACCCTAATCCGCCAAGCAGGATCGCGGCCGCCAGAAACGCGGCGGACAACCCGATGACGGCGCGGTGATCGCGCCGAGCACCAAAACCAAGCGCGGAGACGGCAAATTTCACAGCATTTCCTCAGGATCGAAGCGAACGATCCGGCCTTTCCATTGATCGTAATAGAGCTGATATTGGGAAGGAATCCGCAGCGGATCGCAGCGCCGCACCGCCCGCATCGCGCTTTCGGCCAGGGCCTGCAAGCTGGGATCGGACGGCGGGTTCAGCAGCTCGGGCTGACCGATCAACGAACCATCCAGGGTATATTGGACATGAATCTCAGGAACGTATTTTTGCTGTCCACCGAGCCCGGCAAAGTTCCAGCACCGCTTGTATTGCTCTTGCAACAGCCCATCGAGCTGGTCCCAGAGGGATGGCGACATTTTGGCGGCGCTTGCCGCTGGCAAACCGAGCGAAGCCACTTGCGCGAGGTCATGCCCGCTCGCCCGTTTTCCTTGCGGCGCCTCCTTGTTGAGAAACTTGGCGATGCCGCCAGGGTCGAATTTTTGTTGCGGCAGGGCGGCCTCCTCGCCGGACTTCGGCTTGGCGGCTAGCCCTTGGCTTTCCTTTCGCTTCTCCTGATCAAGCAGTTTCGCTAATTGATCCGCCTTGAATTTTGGCGCCGGCTTTTTCGGCGACGCGGCCGGTTTCGGTTGGGAGAGTTCCGCCGCGGCTGTTTCGTCTGATTTATCAACCGGCGGCGGCGCGATGGACTGCTTGACCGGCTCGGATTTCGGCACCGGTTTTTCGGTTTCCTGCGCCGGGCGCGGCGGCGGCGAGACCGCGCCATGGTCAGGCGGCTTTGGCGCCTCTTGCGGCTCGGCTTGGCCGGGGTCGGCTTGACGTTTCAGCGGCGGAGGCGGCGCGGAGACATCCTTTGGCGTGTCGCTGGGCGGAAGCTGTGGGTTCAACTCGGCGCGTTCGGCTACAACTTCGGCCCGTTGGTGCGGCTTCACCTCGGCCGCCGACTTTTCGCCTTTCGTGATCTGACTGAATTGCTGGGCGCTGACAATTTCGACCGGAACGCTCTCCCGCGCATCTTCGAAACGCGGCGGCTGCGACAGCCAAAACAGCGCCAAGGCGAGCGCTCCGATATGCACGCCTCCCGAAACCGCGAAACCAGGATTTTCGGGCAAATGCATGGCGGTTTAATTCTTGATGGGATTGGTGACCAGCGCAACCTTTGTGTAGCCGGCCGCGGTGATGATCGACATGACCTCGGCAATCCGTCCGTAATTCACCTGATTTGCGCCGCGCACGTAGATCCGCTCGTCGGCACCGGCGGTCGCGACCTCCTTCAACTTGTCCGCGAGCCCAGTAACGAGCACTTCCTTATCCATGACATAGACCAAGCCCCTGTCATCGACGGCGACGGAAATCGGCTTTTGCTCAATGTTCAATGCCGCCGCCTTTGTCCGCGGCAGGTCGATCGCAACACCGGTCGCGAGCAACGGCGCGGTCACCATGAAAATGATCAAAAGCACCAGGATGACGTCGATAAAAGGCGTCATGTTGATCTCGGCCATGGCGCGATAGCGCGGCACGCCGCGCCGCCCTCGCCTGCCTTTTATGCGTGCCGCAATGCCCGACATGCCCATTTTCTAATTCTCCAGTGCACGGGTTCAAAATTCCCGGCGCCGGAAAACGCCGGTTTCTTGATGCACAGTGCTCAGGCCGCCCGATCCTGAACGGTGTGTTGATCGATTTGACGCGAAAGAATAGCGGAAAATTCGTCCGCGAACCCCTCGAGCCGCGCCTGTTTCTTGGCGACGTCGCCTTGAAATTTATTATAGGCGATCAGAGCAGGGATCGCCGCGAAAAGCCCGATCGCCGTCGCGAAAAGCGCCTCAGCTATGCCAGGTGCCACGACGGCAAGCGAAGTATTGCGCGACGCCGCGATAGAGCGAAACGCGGTCATGATGCCCCAGACCGTGCCGAACAGGCCGACGAAAGGACCAGCCGAGGCAACCGTCGCCAGCACCAGAAGGCTGGATTCGAGCTTCTCAACCTCGCGGGCGATCGAAACATCGAGGACTTTCTCGATCCGCGCTTGCAGGCCCATGAAGGACGAGGCCGCGCCTTGCACCGAACGCCGCCATTCCCGCATCGCTGCGACGAACAAGGCCGCCATGCCCGACGCCGGGCGCGACGACAAGGTCGCATAGAGTTCGTCGAGCGAGGCGCCCGACCAAAAAACTTCCTCGAACCGCGCCATGGCGCGCTGGGTTGTGGAAAATAGCAACATTTTGTTTATAATGATCGCCCAGCACCAAACCGAGGCGCCGAGCAACCCCAGCATGACAAGCTTAACCACGACATGGGCCGACCAGAACATGCCGAGAAGGGAGACCTCCATGGCGGGCAACGCCATTCCGGAAGCGGTAATATCGGCAGGATTCATTGCATCATTCCTTCTAAAATCTTGGCGCGGCTGGCGCCGCTAGTCAAAACCCATTTTGGTCATCCTCTCGCTCGGAAATCGGTCATTTCTGGGGCTCGCGCGCCCGAACCTCTCCTCTGGCTTCTCCCCAGCGCAAGTTTGATGGACACGCCGCTCGCGATTAAATCCAAAATAACATTCCCCTTATGGCTTAAAGCTCCTTTAAGCCTGACGTTTGTGGCACCGCAAACGCCGACGCCTTGAGCTTCGCCAGAACATCCTCTGGAATACGCCTCGCCTTGCCACCGGCGACGACGGCTATTCTCACTTTTGCGGTCAAGAGGGTTTTGCCGCCGCGCAAGATTTTCTGCATAATTTCGATCGAAGCCCCCGCCACGGCGGAAGGATGCGTCTCGACACAAAGCTCGTCGTCCATCAGCGCCGGATTGAGAAACTCGATGGACATCGCGCGCACCACGAAATGAAAGCCGCCCGCCCGGCCGTTTCCAAAAATCTCCCGGTGCTCTATGCCGAGCGCGCGGAGAAATTCAGTGCGTCCGCGTTCAAGGAAACGCAGGTAGGAGGCGTGGTAGACGACACCGGAAAAATCCGTGTCCTCGTAATAGACCCGGATGGCGAGGCGGTGGGGAGCCGGCAATGGCGCGCCGCTGGCATTTGCCTTTTCCGTTGGACCGCGTGGCATTTTGGGGCATCCGGCAAGGCAAGTCCGGCCACAAGATTTCCTTGCGGCCAAAGCGAAAGACTGTCTCCTATTGTGGTGGCCATTCTGGCCGCCAAGCTGCCGCTCGCGCGGCCGGACGGCAATCGCCCGCGGAGCGAGGAAGCATTGATGGCTCCAAACCGTAAACGTCAGGTTGCCATTCTCGGCGCTGGCGCCTGGGGCACGGCGCTTGCCAACCTTGCCGCCCGCCCGGCCGGCGAGGAGGAGATCGAAGTCACGCTCTGGGCGCGCGATGCCGCGCATGTCGCCGAGATGCGGGCAACCGGAATTAATGCGCGGCATCTTCCGGGCGTGCCACTACTCTCGAATGTCCGCCCCATTGCCGAACCGGCAGAAGTTCAAGGCGCAGAGGTCGTTCTCGCCGCGGTCCCCGCGCAGGCGTTGCGGCCGGTCCTCCAACTCTTCGCGCCGCATGTAACGGCGGGCGGCGCGCCGGTCGTCGTTTGCGCTAAAGGCATCGAGCACGCGACCGGACTGTTTCTGACAGAAGTCGCGGCTGGGGTCTTGCCAAAAAATCCGCAAGCCATACTTTCCGGCCCGAGCTTTGCCTCGGACGTGGCGCGCGGCCTTCCAACCGCGGTTACCTTGGCGGCGCGCGACGGAGATCTCGCGGCCACGCTTGCGGGGCTCCTGGCGGCGCCCTCGTTCAGGCTCTATTCGTCGTCCGATGTTCGAGGGGTCGAAATTGGCGGCGCGGCGAAGAACGTTCTCGCCATCGCGAGCGGGATCGCCGCCGGCCGCGGCCTTGGGGCGAGCGCAGGCGCGGCCCTTCTCGCGCGGGGTTTTGCCGAGCTTAGCCGTTTCGGTCAAGCCCATGGCGCCCTAGCGGCGACCTTGATGGGTCTTTCCGGGCTCGGCGATCTCGTCCTCACCTGCACGTCGGCGATGTCGCGGAATTACGCCCTAGGCGCCGCGATGGGGCGGGGGGCGACCCCCGCCGAAGCGATGGCGCGGAGCGGCCTCTGCGAAGGCGTACATACGTGCGGCGTGCTCGTCGATCTCGCCCACGCCAAGGACATCGACATGCCGATCGCTGCAGCCGTCGATGCGGTGCTCGCCGAACGGATTGGCGTCGAGGAGGCGATCGCGGGGCTTCTGGCACGGCCCTCGAAAGCCGAATTTGCCGCTCCAGGCTAGAGCAAGTTCATTGTTGATGGAATCGTCTTGGGGATTCGCGTGAAGCGAGAAGTCTGATTCCCTTTCACCGTTGATTCGATGG
>JBQTKC010000122.1:0-2203 GCA_052386575.1 Beijerinckiaceae bacterium | reverse complement strand
CCACACCACGAAGGCGGCCAGAAGCGCGAAAACAATCGTCGTCATATCGAAGGAGTTTTGCATCGAGGTGCCGCTTGATTTCCGGGCCGGAGACTGTTGCGCCTTGATTGTGCTCTTATCATGTTATCTATGTGGGGAGAAAAAAGCCGAAGTCCAGCCTTGATGAGGACCTTTATGCTTCGCTTGCGATCGAACGGCACCATGATGCGGCAACCCGTTGTGCGCCTGCCGGCTCTATTTGTAACCTATTTCGCGCTCTGGCTCGGGGCGGAACTGGCGGCCTTCGCGGCCGTCATTCACTTGATCGGCTTTGCTGGTGCCATTCTCGTCTGCATTCTGACGAGCCTCGCCGGTCTTAGCACTTTGCGTCGCGTCGGGCTATCGGCTGTTTTGCGTTTGCGGCAGATGGTATTGAGGAGAGCAAACACACACCCTGGTTTGTCGAGGGAAGCGCTCCTCGACGGCACGCTGGCCGGGCTCGGAGCCGTGTTGTTGATTCTACCCGGTTTTGTCTCCGATTTCGTGGGACTGGCGCTCGCCGCGCCCTCGGTCAGATTTTGGGTTATCGAGAGGCTCAGGCTCGGCAAGTTTGGCCGCCGCGCGGCGCCAAGAGCAACCGAGCTCGCGCCCTGGGAATGGTCACGCTACGACGGGCCGTTGCCGTAACAAGGGCTCGCGCCTCAAGAGGCAGCCGCCTTGTCCTTGCTCTCGCCGTGACCGCCGCGGCGGGACGTTTCGCGACGGGGCCCGCGCTCGAACAAGGAACGCGCCAGCGACAACATAGGCGAGACAAGCCGGTTCAAATCCTCCGCCCGCGCGACAAAAGTGCCTCCTCGGGTCAATTCGCGGTCGAGCGCCGCCATGGTGGAGGCAAGCCCCGGATCGTCGTCGCGAAACCAGACCCGCAGAACCCGCATCCAGGCCAGCGCGAGGCCTTGCAGCTTAAAGGCGCCGACCGGACCCTCGGATTCGATTCCGGCCGCTTCCAGCATGAAACGCATCGAATTGACGACCACGCGGTTGATCGCCGATGCCGCCAGCGGATCGCGCCGAGTCCAGTCGGAAATGGCTTCGAGGCCGAGCTTATAAGGCGCCAACGCGTCGAGACGGCGCATCAAAACGTCGAGCAAACGCTCCTTGACCGGCTCCCCGGCCAAGTCTTCGCCCGCGGCGTCGAGTACGATGTGATCGATCCGGCGCGAAAAACCCGCGAGCACCGCGCCCTTCGACGGGAAAAAGTCGCGAAACGTGGCAAGCGAAACATTGGCGCGAGCCGCGACATCCGAAATCGTGATGTCTTCCCAGCTGCGCTCTCCGGCGAGTTCCAAGAGCGCGTCGATGGTCGCGTTTTTCGGATCCTTGGGCGCAGCCGCTACGTCGCCGGACCTGGATTGGGGTGAAGCTCCGGCGTTGCCGGTCAGTGGGTCGTCAGCCATCTTCGTCTCCCGCGCCACGATCAGATTTCAGCATAAGACCGATTCTCATTTAGTCCATGCAATAATCACTTCCAAGGGGTGGCTTCGCCCATACGCCGTTGCGGGCTTCGTCTCGCGGGGTTCAAATGGGACTCATGAAGCAGAACTATCGGAAAATGTGTCAACGACAAACTATTGACATGGTTTTAAAAATTGGATTGACATTGCGCCCAATCCTAGAGCGAATTTATGCATCGATACAAGCTGGAATTTGCAACCAACACTCTTGACGAATCCAGACTTCGCGACGTTCTTGAGCGCGAGTTTCGGCTTTCCAGTATTGTGATCATTCGTGACACGTCAGAAAAGTCTTTTGCTGCCACAGTGGCCCCGCAAGCCGGAACGCCACTCGAATCAGCTATCCTTGAACTACTATCCAATCGGCGGCCATGGCGGCGCAAGGTGCTTATTCAAAAGACGCAGCCTTTAGCGTCTCTGAACGCCATCCATGCGACGCTCATCCGTTTGGAGCGGACTGGTTCAATAAAAAAGCCGAGACATGGTGTCTATACTTCCGCAGATGCTCCAGTGCCGAAGGAAGACGAAATTCCACCGATGAATATGAAGATGGAGAGGCCTTCGTTTGCAACGGCGATGGAGATGCTCAGTGAGCCGAGATCAGCCGTCGAATTAAGGGAGGCGCTCGGCGTCACGAGACAGCGCGTAGACCAAATGCTCAAGGGCCTCATAAAGGAAGGAACGGTGCGCCGTTTCGAGGTGGCAGGCGA
>JBQTKC010000121.1:0-4753 GCA_052386575.1 Beijerinckiaceae bacterium | reverse complement strand
ACAGGCTGCCCCCGCCCATTTTGAAGCTTCTCCGGCAGATCACCGGCGCCGCCAACGGAAGTTCCAACACGCCGCCGCGCATGCAGGTTTCGACCCCCTATGGCGTTCTTACGCTCGAAGCGAAATGGCTCCTGCCTGCGGGTACACTGCCGGCAGATGCCGCCAGGGATCCGAAATCCTGTCTCATCTCAGTGACGATCGAACTCCACGAACACCCCATTGCCCATGCGGCGCGCGTGTTGCGGGAAGGCGGCGCCACGCCGGCCCAGACGAAAGTCGGCATTCATCTTGCCCTTGGCAAGACGAAAACTTTGATCGCGGACGAACTCGGCATCCAACTCTCCTCCGTCGCGGATCTGACCAGAAAACTTTACCAAACTCTCGATGTTCACAATTCCACCGAGCTAGGCGCTAAAATTTGGCTGGGTCAAAATCAAGACGAGGTGCGCCAAAGTTTGCGGCGCGCCGGATAAGCTTCTTCACCGCCGTCAGCGCCACTTCCGTCACGATCTTGATCGAGCCAACCGCTCACCAAGCGCCTCACATGACGCGGGGGCGGCGAAGATCGAGGGTCAGCGGGAATTCGGCGCAGCGCTCCTCGGGGGGCACGTCGAAAGCGCCCGGCGTGTGGCCATGATTCTGGAAGCGCGCGAGGCGGCGGGCTTCCGCCTCAAAACTGTTGACCGGAAATGTCTCGTAGTGACGCCCGCCCGGATGCGCGACATGATAGACGCAGCCGCCAAGCGCACGGCCGTTCCAGCCGTCGGCGATGTCGAAGGTCAAGGGGGCATGGACTGGAATTGTGGGATGCAGGCCATTGGGGGGCTGCCAAGCCTTGAAGCGCACGCCGGCGACCGCTTCGCCAGAAGTCCCGGCCGGCGTTATAGGGACGCGGCGGCCATTGCAGACGACGGCGTGGCGGCCTTGCACAAGCCCGCTCGCCTTGACTTGCAAGCGTTCGACCGAGGAATCGACATAGCGCACGGTCGCGCCTGTCGCGCTTTGCTCACCCATCACTTGCCAGGGTTCGAGCGCCTGGCGCACTTCGAGCCTGACCCCGCCATGCTCGACGGCGCCGAAGAACGGGAAACGAAACTCATATTGCGCCTCGTACCAGGCGGACTCGAACGGATAGCCCGCCCGCCCGAGATCGCCAAGGACGCCAAGAAAATCCTTCCAGACGAAATGCGGCAGCATGTAGCGATCATGCAGCGTGGTGCCCCAGCGCACCAGTTCACCTTGCTGCGGTTCGCGCCAAAACCAGGCGACGAGCGCCCGCAGCAACAGGTTTTGCGCGAGGCTCATCCTTGCGTCCGGCGGCATTTCGAAGGACCGGAATTCGACCAGTCCAAGCCGCCCCGTGGTACTATCGGGCGAATAAAGCTTGTCGATGCAGATTTCCGCGCGATGGGTGTTGCCCGTCACGTCGACCATCAAATTGCGGAACAAGCGGTCGGCAAGCCACGGCGGCGCCGGTTTTCCGCGCGGCGGTACGCTCGCCAGCGCGATTTCGAGTTCGTAGAGCTGATCGTGCCGGGCCTCGTCGACCCGCGGCGCCTGGCTGGTCGGGCCGATGAAGAGCCCCGAGAAGAGATAGGAAAGCGAGGGATGGCGCTGCCAATAGAGGATCAGGCTTTTGAGCAAATCGGGCCGCCGCAGCACCGGCGAATCGGCGGGCGAGGGTCCGCCCAGCACGATATGATTGCCGCCGCCGGTGCCGGTGTGGCGTCCATCGGTCATGAATTTGTCGGCGCCGAGCCGCACTTGGCGGGCGTCCTCGTAAAGGCCGCTGGTTGATGCGACGAGCGCCCGCCAGCTTTCCGAGGGATGAATGTTGACCTCGATGACCCCGGGATCTGGCGTTACCTTGATCACATTGACGCGCGGATCGAAAGGCGGCGGATAGCCGTCGATATGCACCGGCATGCCCGCTTCCTTTACGCTTGCCTCGACCGCCGCGAGAAGTTCGAGGTAGTCCTCCAGCATCTTGACCGGCGGCATGAAGACGCAAAGGACACCGTCGCGCGGCTCGACGGAGAGCGCCGTGCGCACCGCGCCCTCGATCGACTCCTGCTCGATGCGCAGCTGCCGCGTGCCCTCCGCAGCGGTCGCGCGAAAATGCTGCGCGATCTCGTCAAGGTCCGGCAATGGCCCGCGCGGTTCCAATGTGTCGCGCGCGACGATTGTGGGATAGGACGCTCGCGGGACCCATGGCAGCGACCGCAAGGGCAGCCGGAAGCCGACCGGCGAATCGCCAGGGACGAGAAAAAGCTTGCCGCGCCGCAATGACCATTTTTCGCTTTGCCATCGCGGCGGCACCGCGGTTGGCGGATCGGCTTGCGCGTTCCAGCGCTGCACCGGCAGGACGTAGCCGGCGGGCTTGGTCAGGCCGCGCGCGAAAGTCCGGATCATCCGGCTGCGCTCTTCAGGATCCTCGAGTTTCGGGTCGAGCGGATCGGTATTTTCCGGCAGATTGGCTTCCTTGACGAGCCACTCCGCGGGATCTTCATAGGCAGGCAAGATAAACCCGGTCTCAATTCCGAGCTTTTCGGCGATATTGACCGCTAAAATCTCGGCCCGTGCCGTTTGCTTCTCAACAAGTGCCACACTGGCCTCGGAGGAAGTCTCAGGCCCGGCGGGCAGAGTCACGGCCACGTCCGCGATGAGGCCGGAATTGCTCCACATCGGTTTGCCGTCCTTGCGCCAATAGAGCGCAAAATTCCAGCGCGGCAGGCTTTCGCCTGGATACCATTTGCCTTGGCCATAATGCAGCAAGCCACCCGGCGCGAAACGCGTTTGCAAGCGGCGGATCAATTTGCCGGCAAGCGCGCGTTTCGCCGGTCCGGCGGCGGCGGTGTTCCATTCCGCCGATTCGAAATCGTCGATCGAGACGAAAGTCGGCTCGCCGCCCATCGTCAGGCGGACGTCGCCGCGGACGAGATCGGCATCGACAATTTCGCCAAGCGCGTCGAGCCTCGCCCAAGCGGCCGCGGAAAAAGGCAGGGTGATGCGCGGCGCCTCGCCGACGCGGGTAACCCGCATATCGAAATGGAAATCGACATTGGCCGGGCCGGCCAGCCCGGAAATCGGCGCGGCGGAGCGGTAATGCGGCGTCGCCGCGAGCGGCAAATGCCCCTCGCCGCAGAACATTCCCGAGGTCGGATCCATCCCGATCCAGCCGGCGCCGGGCAGATAAACCTCGGCCCAGGCGTGCAAATCGGTAAAATCCTTGGCCGTGCCTTTTGGCCCGTCGACAGGCTCGATGTCGGCGCGCAACTGAATGAGATAGCCCGAGACGAAGCGCGCGGCGAGTCCGAGATGGCGCAGGATCTGAAGGAGCGCCCAGGCCGAATCGCGGCAGGAGCCGGAACGAATTTCCAGGGTTTCCTCCGGCGTTTGGACGCCAGGCTCCATCCGGATCAAATAGCGGATCGATTTCTGCAGCGAGATATTGAGATCGACGAGAAAATCGACAACCCGGACCGGGCCCTTGGGCAAGGCCGCGATATAGGCTGCCAGGCGCGGGCCCAGCGGTTCGGCAACAAGATAAGGCGCGAGCTGCGCCTTCAATTCGGGCTCATAAGCGAACGGAAATTGCTCGGCGCTGGGCTCGATGAAAAAATCGAACGGATTGACGACCGCAAGTTCGGCGGTCAGATCGACCTCAATTCTAAACTCCGTTACGCGTTCCGGAAAAACGAACCGCGCTTGCCAATTGGCATGCGGGTCCTGCTGCCAGTTCACGAAATGATCCACAGGCGTCACCTTGAGCGAATAGGCGGTGATCTTTGTCCGGCAGTGCGGCGCCGGGCGCAGCCTGATGGTCTGCGGCTCAAGGACGACCGGCTTGTCGTACTTGTAGCGGGTGACGTGATGGATGGCGGTGGAGATGGTCATCGTCGATGTTCCGGGTGGCGCAATTGCCCGGCCAGTATTGATGGTGCGCCGCAAAACCGCAAGCCGCCAATGCGCGGCCGCCTCAGGCGTGGAGCCGCCGGCGGGCAGGCTTGACAAAAGCTGGATCCGCCAAGATATTGGCTGGACAGTCTAGCCTTGAGCTGTTGGATGGAATGGCAACTGCAGGAGGCCAAAAACCGCTTCAGCGAGGTCGTCCAGCGGGCCTGCAAGGAGGGACCGCAGGTCGTGACCTTGCGCGGAGAACGCACGGCCATCGTGATTTCGGCCAAGGCTTACGATGAGCTGATGGCAAAGCGTCCGTCCCTAGTCGATCATCTTTTGTCCGGCCCTCGCTGGCCCGATGATCTCGTCGAGACGATCAATAAGCGCGCCAAAACGCCCAGCCGCGACGCGGAAGTTTGATGTATCTCGTCGATACCAACGTGATCTCCGAGGCGCGGCGCGGCACAAGGGAAGCGGTTGCTTGGTTGCGTTCAGCGAAGGCTTCGACGATTTATCTCAGCGTTCTTACGCTTGGCGAGATCACGAAGGGAGTGGCGATGAAGGAACGCGTGGATCGCCGCGCGGCGGACAATCTCGCGGAGTGGCTGCAAAAGCTGCGGCGAGATCACGCCGATCGCATTCTTGCGGTCACCGGCGACATTACAATGGAGTGGGGGCGCAT
Source organism: Beijerinckiaceae bacterium (assembly GCA_052386575.1). Classification (GTDB taxonomy): domain Bacteria; phylum Pseudomonadota; class Alphaproteobacteria; order Rhizobiales; family Beijerinckiaceae; genus Methylocapsa. Next base: position 171 of record JBQTKC010000121.1, on the reverse strand, counting down.
TGCCGCGCTGCGGCCGCGCGGTGACGTGGACGGGCTCATTGCCGCGACCGCGATCGTCCACGGCCTCATTCTTGTCACCCGCAACATCGCGGATTTTGACGATATAAGCGTCTCGATCGTCAACCTGTGGGATCGCGGCTGAATTCAAGGGTGGTGATAAGGATTGCCGCG
>JBQTKC010000120.1:0-12442 GCA_052386575.1 Beijerinckiaceae bacterium | reverse complement strand
ACGAGGCCGCTGGCGTGTGGTTCATCGAAAGCAGCGACTTGGCGGGGCTTTCTGGGGAGGCGGAAACCGTAGAGGCGCTGATGCGCCGTATCCCCGGCATGATTGTCGATCTTGTCGAAGAAAATGGTTTCGATGACGGGGCCAGTATTGCGGAAGTGCCGGTCGAGATTATTGCATCGATGCACGCGCGGGTACAATTGCACAGGGCTGCATGAACGACTTTGGGAAGGCAGTCCGGGAAAAGCTGCGTGAGGCTGGCTGCTATTTCAAAAGGCATGGGCGCGGCGATCACGAAATTTGGTTCAGCCCTTTAGTCAAACGCAGCATCACTGTCGATAAAGTAATCAAGTCCCGCCACACCGCTAACGCGATTTTGAAGCAAGCCGGCCTCGATAAGCAGTTCTGAAGCTGCCCGCACCGGCCGTGCCACGCTATTTCCCCTTCCTCTTTGCCTTCCTGAGCCGCACGCCCTCGCCGCCGCCGTTTTCAGTAATGAACTCGACGCCGGCCGACTCCAAGGCCCTCGAAGGCTTCCAAGGTGTGCGTGATCGCAACGATTTCAGACGGGGTGAAGGCGTCGCGGAACGTGTTTTCGGCGTATTCGCCGCTGGCAAGTTTTGCCATGCTGATAATCGTTACAGGAATCGTCGCGCGGCCCGAATGCTTGAACGCCTAGAGCCGCCGCGCCCAGCGCGCCTTCAAGATCAACTTCCCTTACCCTTTGGCGGTTTCAGCCGGACGCCGAGGCCGTCAGCGTTGAACTCGACGCCGGCCTTTTCGAGCGCGGCGATTACGGCGGCAACGTTATTAGGGTAGCCGCTGGCCGGGCCATCCGTAGCTTCCATACGCCTTAGCGTTCCGACGGAGATATTGGCGGCCTTCGCGATCGTCTCCTGGTCCAAACTCGCAAGTGCCCTTGCCGCCGCAAGCTGCCGCCCGGTAACATGTGCTGTTACACCCATTGTGCGATTTTCCTATTGACTTGCCGCCGAACTTGCTATATATATACCTCACTGGACGGTTTAGTCAAGTTGGCTAATTGTCGAAAAGCAAGGAGAAACAAATGGCACGAGCACTTCAAAAACACGTCGCCAGGCGGCAGGACCAGACCTTTGCCGACTGGTTCACGGACCTTCGCGAGCTGGCGGGCGAGCGCTGGGCCGAAGTCGCGGACCAGGCGCCGACGATCTATGCCGTATGGGGCGGCGGCGCGACGCCGGCGCAAGCCTTGTACATGGTGGGGCTGATACTTCCGCCGAAGACGGCGGCGGCATCGGCGTAGGAACGAAAAGCGAGGCCGCCGAACGCTCCCGCAACGCTCGATGGCCCGTTAATCATTCACGGAGCAATGCCCATGGCCGCCGCATTCATTCTGGCTCTCGCTTTGACCACGATTATCATGGCCGGGACCATAAAAGCCGCGCGCGCTCTGGCATTTGCACGCGCGCGGGGGAGCGCCGCGGGATAACTCAACCATGGCCGGGCTTAAGGCCTGCCACAATCATAGGAAAGGCATTATGGTGGACTACTCCATTCAGGTGACAGATCCGGGGTTGCCATCTGTTTTCACTGTCCGCGAAACTAAAATCATCGGGAAGGCGATGAACCTTATCGAAGGGAAGGTTCTGCGTGAAAGGCCTGTCCTTAATTGCGACGAAGCCGTTGAGCGCTATTTGACGTTGCGCTTTGCTGGCCTGACCCACGAGCAATTTCATGTTCTCTACATCGATAACAGATGCAGGCTCATTGCCGCCATAACCGAATTCTTTGGTCAGCCGAGCCATGTCAACACTGACATTCGCAGGATCGTGCTGCATGCCCTCACGTTAGGCGCCGTGCATGTGGTGTTCGCTCTCAACCATCCTGGCGATGGCGCCTCCCCCTCGGAAGGCGATATTCAGCATATGAACGCGTACGAAAACATCCTTTCCCAGCTCGATATCCATTTGCTGGACAGTTTCATTGTCACTTCGCGCGGCATCATAAGCACCAAGGCCGTCTGCAAGCGCCGTGCAGACGAAGAATCCCGTAAGCTGGAATTTGAGAGCGATCGCCGCCGGGCCGTGAGGCGGTCCAAGATCGCTTTGGCGAAGGCGCAAACGCGTGCTCACCCCGAAGGCGGCAATATTCTCATGGACCAATACAAGGCGATCAAGGCGGAAAATCCTGGTTTCCTTCTTTTCTACCGGATGGGTGATTTCTACGAATTGTTTTTCGAAGACGCGGCAATCGCCGCCAAGGCGCTCGGCATTGTCCTAACCACGCGCGGCAAGCACGATGGACCGAAAATCCCGATGTGCGGCGTGCCGGTCGAGCGGGCCGAGGATTATCTGAACCGCCTGATCGGCCAAGGCCATCGCGTCGTGGTCTGCGAGCAGGTGGAAGACCCGGCCGAGGCCAGAAAACGCGGCGCCACATCCGTGGTCCGGCGCGAGGTCGTGCGGACGGTGACGTCCAGCGTGATCGATTCTTGCGGGCTGGAAACTCCGGCCCTGAAGCGGCACGGCGCGGCGGCGATAAGATCCGCCGGACGATCGAAAAGGCCAGTGCGATTGTCGTCGCCGCAAAGCGAGAGTCATGATGGACTTCCGAAAACGTCAAACTCCTACTGCCTCCCCGGCAAAGCCTGCCCTATTCACACATTTCGGTTTGCGCATGATAGGGAACTCTGATTCCTTTCCCGCAGTTCGGGAGAGATTTGCCTGACCCGCCTTCCGCGCAATCCCAACGTGGCCCCCGCTGAAATGGCCCTGAGCGTGGTGGAGCGCCTTCGGCCGCCCATTGATTATTTCGGCCTTGGTGGGCTTAGAGTGGGAACATCGTGGGAGAAACGCGGGAGTGCTCTCGCGCTCAGGGATGGTGACGCGGATGGACGAAGGCCGAATCCCGCTGTCTTGTGCCTGCAACTTCGTTTTGTGAATGGACGGACACCCGCCCGAAGATGCCGCATTGGTTCGCGCTCGAGGAAAGCCGGACGCTCTTCGCCTTCGCCGGAATTTAGTGTCCATGGACCGGCGCGGGGAAGGCGAACCGCCGGGCATCAACTCTTCGCGTTCCTGACGCCGGCGACGGCGACATTGTGCGGTTGATCCACGCCAAGGCCATGCCAGTGCTTTTGACGGCGGCCAAGGAATGGGAAGCCTGGCTTACAGGCTCGATCGAGGAAGCGATCCGCGCCAGCGGCCCTTGCCAAACGACACCATGCGCATCGTCGCGACCGGCGCGAAAAGCGGTCTTGCGCCATCCGGCGATTAGCGGAAATGCGCGCAACTAGGACGTTTACTAGGATAATTGAAAGTTGCTTTATTAATTGCTTTATAATTGCTTTATATGTCAAATACTTATGCAATAGTGTCGAATCCCTCCGTCTCCGCCACGCACACAGGCGCAGCATTTCGAATACCTCATTGCAGAATTCCGGACCAACCGGCGCCGACAGGCACGCCTGGGAACTGCGGGCCTCCCCAAACTCCCGTCACAGCTGAAACCCATTTGAGCCGCGAACGTTGTCGCCATCGACGACTACAATCGACAACTACAGGATGAGGAGAAAGCTATGGGCAACCTTCTTTATTGGGCCGTGGTGTTTCTGATCGTCGCGCTGGTCGCGGCGGCGCTAGGATTTGGCGCCGCCGCCGGCGTGGCAATGGAAGGCGCCCGGATTTTGTTTTGGGTGGCGATCGTGCTGTTCATCATTTCCCTGATAGGAGGCCTTTTAGGACGCGGCCGCATCTAGCCGCGTCCGAGCCGGCGGCGATGCGAAAACGCTGCCGGCTCTTGCGCCTGGGCTCGAGACAAAGGTTGATTGAATGACACGGCGTGTCGATCGTCCGAAAGTCAAAGCGAGCTGATGAGGAAGGCGCAGGTGGCCGTCGAAGAAGCGCGCATGGTGGTTCCCGGGCTGCAGGCGCTGTTCGGCTTTCAGATGATGTCTATTTTCAATGTCCGCTTCGAGACGCTCAGTCTTTGCGGCCAACGTCTGCACTTATTCGCTATCTTTTTGACCACCTTGTCCATTGCATTGATCATGTCGCCAGCGGCTTATCATCGCATCGTCGAGCCAGAGTTTGGATCAAGATTTTTCGTTCGCCTCGCGTCAAATTTGATTGCCGCGGCCATGGTCCGACTCATGCTCTCCCTCACGTTCGACGTCTATATCGTCACCAATCTAATCGTGCCAAGCGTCGTGCCGAGCGCGACGGTCGATATTTTGATTTTCGTTGTCTTCGCCGGATTGTGGTTCGCCTATCCTCTTATGCGGCGCAGGCGAGCTCTATCGCCGGGTCTACGATAATTTTTAATATGCCCGTCGATTGGGATAGGCACTGAAAGCCAGGAACTTTTTACGGAAACATTCGTTTGCGTGGTAACGCCTTCGCGGCCGCTTGAGGTTCAGCTTCGGGCTAGCGGGGCGAGCGCAAAGATCCATTACCTCAATAGGAGTTCGCACATGGGCACAGCCAGTCCCACGTTTAACCTCATCTCGAGCAATGACGTCGAGGGAACTACCGTCTACGATCCGAGCGGGACCAAAATAGGTGAGATCGATCATCTGATGATCGACAAACTGTCAGGCAATGTCCGCTATGCGGTCATGAGCTTTGGCGGATTTTTGGGGCTCGGCCACGGCCATTATCCGCTGCCTTGGAATGCCCTCGACTATGACTCGGCACGCGAAGGCTATGTCGCCAACGTCACCGAGAACCAACTCAAGGACGCGCCAGAATTCAGCGACGACAGCTGGATGGATCGCGACTGGGAGGCGCGCTGGCACCGGCATTTCGAAGCCAAGCCCTACTGGGAGCAGGGTGCCGCCGCGCAATCCGGTGACCCGATGAACATGCCGCGCTCGATGTAACACCAAAGCCTGCGCACGGCCTGGCAATCCAACGGGCCTTGCGCGGGCGAATCACATGAATCAGGCTCGAAAAGCTTTACCGGACGACGAAGGCCTGGCGCGGCTCGCGGAAGAGGCGGCCCTGTGCGTGCGCTGCCTACTCTATCGAGATGCGACCCAGTGGAAGCCGATGGTTCTCGGCGGATTTGAAAGCCAGTATTTTGGCCGGCTTATTCTCCTCTCGGGGCCATTCGATCAATAGCCGGTGCTTCGAACATCGCATTCCAAAATTCCGGTGACAGCTCCATAATCAACTTGCCAGCCGCCACCCGCTGATTTCAATCGAGATTTGAACGCGTGCGACGATCGAACGGCCGTTGCTGCCTATCCCGTGGCGCATCGGTTGTGCCGGCGCAAAGCCGCTTGGCGGAATGCGAGCTCAGGGCCCAAAGCCGTGAAAATAGGCCACTCCGGCGTGCATGACGGCAATGTTGTTGACAATGGTCGGATCGCCTGGGGCAAGGCATATCGCCCGTTCCAAAAGCCGTCTTGCCCTGCCGATGTTGCCCCTTAAGAGGAAGGAATAGCCCCAGTTGTTGAGGATGATATAGTTTTCCCCTTCGAGCCGGATCGCCCGCCGGTAGGCCTGGTCCGCCAAGTCGAAACGCTTCAGCCGGTCGTAGGCGGCAGCAAGACCGATCCAGGCCGCGCCGTTCTGGCGCGTGGCCTCGACCGCGCGGCGGTAATAGCGTTCGGCAAGGCCGTAATCTCCACTTAAAAGGTGGGACCAGCCGAGCCTTGTGTCTTCATCGCCGAGATAGAAACGGGGGTCGTATCCCGGCTCGATGTACACAGGGGGCAGTTGCTGCGCCATCGCCGTGCAGACCGGGCTGCTGACCAGCAGACCGGCGGCCATTCCGACCGATAGGCGGAAGAATTTGGAACAGAATTGCAAATTACCCTCCCGCGAGCTTTTCGATGGCGCTCGCCAACTGATGCCTCCGGCGGTATGACCTCACTCAATACGCCGTGAAAGACGCATAGGGTGAGCGAAATTCATTTTGCCGGACAACGCCCTGGCGAGGATCACGGCGCCGATCCTCGCAAGACGCGCCCGCATATCGGACCTGCGCCGGCCGCGGCACCTAAAAGCCGTCGAATGTGTATCGCCAAGATCATCGCCGGCCATTGAGACTTCCGGGGGCGGCTCCATCTAGCCAAAACCGGCCGTTTCATCCAAGGCGCCGCTACGGCCCCGGCGCCGTGCCATCCCCATATCCCGCGGACGGCGCTGCGGCCCCCGGCCCCGCCCCCGGCGGCGGTCCGGCGGCCGCCACGCCCCCTCCTGCTCCTTGCTCCGCCGCCGCGCCAGCCCCGGGTTCGCCGCGGCCGATGTTGACCTTATCAATTTCCTGCTCTCGCAAGAACTCCTTGTCCTCTTTGTAGGCCCTAACGGCGTTGCCGAGTTTTTCGCCATCGAAGGCGATGTTTGTATCCTGCGAGCCGCGCGGCCATGGCGTGGGGATTTGGAGTGCGGAATTCGTGGCGACGGCATTACCTGCGCCCGAGGTGACCGTGTCCCTGCGCGGCAAATAGCGCTCAGCCATGTACCGGTCGCAAGCGGCAAGCGTCAGGCCGGCCGTAGCAAGCAAAACAATACGAAGCGAACTCATTGCCCACCTCCATGTCCTGGGGGATCGATGAAATAGCCGGTCGCCGGGTCATAACGCGGAAAGTTACCTCCTTGCGGCGCGGATTCGACGGCGGGCGGCACGGGCGGGACTGCCACGGGCAGGACTGCCACGGGCGGGATGTCCGGCGCGCCCGGCGCGATGGCGCCAGCGATGCTTTGGACCTGCCCTTGCCCGTTAACTAAAGCCGGCGGCGTCTTCGCCACCTCCGGACGGCCATAAAGGAAAAAGTCGAGATCGTTCGCGGCAAGCGACGAGTCGAGCGGTGTCTTGAGCTCTTTGCCGGGCGGCACGGGCTTGATCAAATAAGGTGTCACGAGGACCACCAGTTCCGTCTCGTTCTGCTGGAATTGCGAACTGCGAAACAAGGCACCGAGGATCGGTATTGTCCCCAGCCAGGGAAGTTGATCGATGGTGCGGGTTGAGCTGGCTTGCAGGAGGCCGGCGATGGCGAAGCTTTGTCCGTCGCGCAGCTCCACCGTGGTTTGCGCGCGCCGGATCAACAGGCCAGGCACCGACACGCCACCGACCGACACCGCGAGCGTTTCATCGATGGAGCTGACCTCGGGAGTGAGTTTTAAGCTGATGACTCCGCGCGAGAGAACCGTCGGCGTGAAATTGATTTTTATGCCGAATTCCTTATACACGACGGTGACCGTCGGCAAGGCGCCGGTCCCGGAAGCAACGACCGGGATGGGGTATTCGCCGCCCGCGAGAAAACTCGCGGTCTCGCCGGATAAGGCAACGAGGTCCGGCTCGGCCAACTGCCGGAGTACTTGCTGTTCCTCGAGCGCGCTGAGCACGGCGTCGACGCTGCCGAACTTGGAGTTGACAATCTGCGTGATGATGGTCGCGAAGGGGCTGCCTACGCCTCCGGCTCCCGGTATGACGTCGAGGACCGACGACGGGGTAGTTGTGGCGATGGTCGTGCCGGCGCTCGTCGTGGTTGTTGTCACCCCGCCCAAACTCGTGCTCGCCGGGAACAACGAGCTGTTAAAGAGAGCGCTACCCTGCTGAGATCCGGCGATGCCCGCCAAGTTGCCGTTTTGTTTGAAGAATGCCCAGCGGATGCCGAGATTGCGGGTCGCCGAGCGATCAGCCTCGACAAAGCGGACTTTTAACATGACCTGCTGCGGGGTCGTGACCTTGAGCGCATTGACGACGCCGCCGGGCGCGAGACCGGCCGCGACGTTCATCGCCCGCTCGACCGTCTGGGAATCCCCCGAATCGCCCCGGAGGACGATCTTGCCGTTGACATCGTCGACGTGAATATCCTTGCCGCCCGACGCTTCGCGGATATTGGCTCCGAGGCTTTTGGTGTCGAGCTTGACATCGACATCCACGACGCCGATCAGCTGTCTCTTGGCGTCATACAGCAAGACATTGGTGGCGCCGATCTTCTTGCCCAGAATGACGAGTTGCCGGTCGCTGATCGCGCGCGCATCGGCGATGTCTGGATCGGCGACCTCGACGACCGCGAACGGCACGTCGAACCGAAGGTTCCTGGATTTGTGCTGAACAAGCGTCACACGCGTGAGGAGGTCGACATTGCCGGCCGCAAAGCGGGCCCCGCTGGTCTGAGCCGCCGCCCGCCCGCAGAGTTGCGGCATGGCGATTATCGCAAGGATTAAGGCGAGGACAAACAGGGGCCGAGGCCATCCCCAGGATAGGCCGCGCGCCTTTGGGCCGCCGGCGGGTCCTTCCGGTGTGGCGACATCACCCACCCCGTCGCGCCTCCTCGCTCAAAGCGTTTTGACCAAACAAACTTTTGCGATTGGCCTAACAATGATTCGCGTGCGGCAGCTTTTCGATCAGCGGCGAAAGCTGGAACCGCAACTATTAATTGCTCAGATGCACCTATTATGTCCCGCCTCGCAAGTGAAACATCGCAATGTCCGTTTATTGTCCACAAGAGTTGTGGTTTGGACGCAGCGGCGGAATGCCGCGCGCCGCCGGGGGTCCGGATCTAAACCCCTATACGCGCGCGATCTTAACGCCAAATACCTGTGTCTAATGCTGGATATTATCGCGCTTAACGAATCGGTTCGCGATATAAATCGCGATATACGGTTGGTTCCGAGGCGCCGCGGTAGAACCAGACTTCGGCGGCGCGCGGCGGCGCAGGTGCCGCGGCGGGTTCGGTTTCGCCGATATCCGTCAAGGTTATGCGGCGGACGGCCACCGGTTTCGCGTCGCCGGCCTGCCGCAGGACGAGCGACAGCGTACCCACGCTCTCGGCAAGAATGAGCTTTTGCGCCTGCTCGGTCGAAACCTCGACCGTCACGGTCGCGACCACGGTCTGTTTGTCTTGGCGGTCATTGGCGTTCTGGCCCGTGGCGAGAACCTTGATGCCCTGCAGCAGGACATCGGCGCGGGAACTGCTCGGCTTATCCCTGACATTGCTTCTCGTCAAAATGATATCCACCCTGTCGCCCATCCGGACAAAGCCGGCGACCCCGTTCGCCTCATCGACCCGGATGGCAACCGCGCGCATGCCTGGCTCGGTAAGCGCGGCCAGCGACGCAAGCTGGTTCGGCCCGGTGATTCGGGAGCTAAGGATCGGTTCATTTTTTTTTATGGTAGTCAGAGCCTCCCGCGTGCCGTCTTTCAAAAGATCCGCTTTCAACTTGAACGCGCCCTCGGGAACGATCGACGATTCCCACGCAATCTCGGTGACATTTTCGTCGGAGAGAGCGGCGCCATATTCCAAGGGCCCCGCCGCGACAACGATAGTGCCGACCGGATCCTTGGCGATGATGACAGGCGCTTTCTCTCTGCCGGCAAGCGCCGCGGCGCCGATTCCGGCGGAGATGGAAACGCCAACAACCAGGAGACGAGCTGGCGGCATCCCGCGCGCTGTAGTCATTTTCATGGTTTGCCTGTCCTAATTGCACCGAGGATCATCGCGCTTCGAACGGTTGCCTCCTTGTTCCCCGATGCAACGCCGAGACGGATCACGGAACGCTCGACACGGATGGCAACTTTCGAACACCAATGTAGGCTAAAAACGATGATTTCTGTTTATTTTTTTACGACAATACAATATAATTATGTTTGTAAATTAGCAATTTATATCTGGAATTGATTTAAGTATACAAAACAAATAAAAATATCTTTTTCAAACCGCGTGCTCTATTTCTCGCGGTTCCCGATTGGACGGCTTCTGTCGTTCTCATGCGCCGGGCCGCATGCGCGAAGAGCTCGCGAGGAAGCATCCACGCTTGCGCGCGGCTTCTCCAACGAGCGGGTCACGCCCAAATGGCCGGAAAGGAACAATCAGGCCGTTGCCGTTTCCGCCGTTCCGGCCAGGGCTTCCCTCGACGAATAGGCGTCCCAGACCGGCACTGTGCCGAGCGCGGCGGCAAAAGCGCGGTGGCATAATACCTCCTCGATGGTGAGCCGCGGGGGGAGCGGGCGCGGTCTTTGCGCGAGAAGGTCCTCTCCGCCACTTCCGGCCGAAGCCGCGCCATCGGCGAAAACAAGTGCGGCTTGGCGCCCGCCGGCCAACTCAGCATAGACTTCCGCAAGAATTCCAGCATCGACCAGGGCGCCATGTGTGGTCCGCCGCGACGTGTCGATGCCGTAGCGGGCACAAAGCGCGTCGAGACTGTTTGGAGCGCCTGGATATTTGCGCCGCGCCAGGGCCAGCGTGTCGATCACGCGATCGGACGCGATCGGCGCGATCCCGAGGGCTGCCAGTTCCGCGTTAAGAAACCGCATATCGAATTCGGCATTGTGCGCGATGATTTTGGCGCCGCCGGCGAATTTTAGGAAACTTGCGGCAATGTCCGCAAAGACCGGCTTGCCCGCGAGAAATTCGGCGGAAATTCCATGCACACGGAAGGCTTCCTCGGGCATGTCGCGGCCGGGATCGAGATAGGCGTGGAAAATCTCGCCGGTGGGGATGGCGTTCAAAAGCTCGACGCAACCGATCTCGACGATTCTGTGCCCGCGCCCCGGGTCAAGTCCGGTCGTCTCCGTGTCGAGGACGATTTCCCGCATCGCAAACCCTCAAAGCTTGTTTTTGGCGCCGGCGAGCGCCCGCAAAATCGCGCGCACTTGCCGCCTGGTGGCGGCAAGTTCGCCGCCAGTATCGACGATGAAATCGGCGCGCGCGCGCTTTTCCGCATCCGGCATCTGTCTTGCCAATATGACGGCAAGGCGTTCCGGCGTCATGCCCGGACGCCTGCTCACCCGCTCTTTTTGCACAGCTTCCGGCGCGGTGACGAGAACCACGGCATCGACGCTGCGGTCCCCGCCCGTCTCGAAGAGCAAGGGGACCTCGAGAACAACGAGCGGCGCGCCGCCTTTTCTTGCCTCGCTCAAAAAAGCGTCGCGGCTGGCGGCGACCATCGGATGGGTAACTGCTTCAAGCCGCGCCAGCGCCGCGGGATCGCCGAGCACCCTGGCGCCTAAAAGGCCGCGGTCGACGACACCATCGCGGGTGGTCCCCGGAAAGGCCGCCTCGATGGCGGGGGCCGCCTCGCCGCGATAGAGTTCATGGACCGCGGCGTCGGCGTCGTGAACCGCGATCCCTTCGTCCCGGAACATCGCGGCAGTGGTTGATTTCCCCATCCCGATCGACCCAGTGAGGCCCACGACCAACATCATCCCGCCGCCGCAATATCCGCCTCGACCAAGGAGCGCAGCTCCGGCGTGACGCAAGGTTTTATGCCAAACCAGCGCTCGAACCCCGGCACCGCTTGATGCAAAAGCATGCCGGCGCCGGAAACCGCCCGCAGGCCGCGCGCGCGCGCCGCTTCTATCAGCCCCGTTTCCAGCGGAACATAGACGATATCGCTGACCACGGCATCCGCCGGCAGCGGTGTGAGATCGATGGCGAGCGGCGGTTGGCCCCGCATGCCGAGCGACGTCGTATTGACGAGAAGTTTTGCGCCCGCTAGCGCGCCGGGCAGACCGGAAAAATCCACAACCTCGGCCGGCGCGCCAAACTCCGACGCAAGTTCCAAAGCGTGCTCATGGGTGCGATTGATCAGATAAATCCGCTGCATGCCGCGCAATTTAAGCGCGTAAACAATCGCCCGCGCGGCCCCTCCGGCGCCAATAACCACGGCCTTGCCGGAGCTCGCATCCCATCCCGGCGCATCTTGATCCAAGGCGCCCATAAAACCGGCGGCGTCGGTGTTGTCGCCGCAAAGTTTTCCCGCCTCCATCCACAAGGTATTCACAACTTTTAAACAAGCCGCCGTCCCGGTCCTGATATCGCAAAGATCGAACGCCGCCCGCTTATGCGGCAAGGTCACATTCGCCCCGGCAAAACCGTTCCGCGCAAGATCATGCACAAACGCCGGGAAATCGGCCGGGACGACGGCGGCCAGTTCGTACGATCCCTCGATCTTGAAGTGGTCCAGCCAAAAGCGATGGATCAAGGGCGAGCGCGAATGGGCGACCGGCCATCCGATGACACATGCCCTTGGTTTGCTTTGCGCCTGGGATGTCATGAAGGCGATGTTATACTTAGCAAACCCAACCATTATTGATGCTCATCGGGCGGCCGCTTTTCGCGCCTTTCCCTTTGGCTCCCAAAGCTGCACTTCTTCTACATAGGTGTGAATAATCCTTAGCGTCATCGTTTCAAGGTTTCCTTAGGTCGAGTCCCGGGTTTCTTGCTTGTGGTTTGCATATTGTCAGCCGATGGCCTCCCACATTCCCAGAAAACGGAATCAACCCGAGCGATTTAGCGCTCCCGTCGTTATCGAATGTGTGGAACTCATCCGCGCGGTACAAAATCGCAGTCGCCAAATGTATAGCGTCTGGCGTCGAGAATGTTTTTCCTCCATACTCGCTCGGGCGAGACGAATAGTAGTCTCGTAGATCGTGTGCGAGAGAGGCCACCTTGATATCCACACCCTGCCTATTGATACGCTTCATTTACCCAGAAAACAAAGTCTCA
>JBQTKC010000119.1:0-9310 GCA_052386575.1 Beijerinckiaceae bacterium | reverse complement strand
CGGTTTACGCTCGCGCCGAGTTGAACACAGGCGCCCGCGCCGGCGACTGTGATTTGATAATCTTGTTCCGTTAGAGCATGATTGCCGCCACGCTCATGCCTAGCGCGCCGGTTGCCAAACTCGACTCTTTCATCGCTCGCTGGACCTCCGGCGAGGGCGGGCAGGAACGCGCCAATTACGCGGTGTTCCTCTCCGAACTTTGCGACGTGCTCGATGTGCCGCGCCCCGATCCCGCCTCCCACGATGCGCATTTGAACGCCTATGCTTTCGAGCGTGCCGTCACCTTTCGCGAGCCAGACGGTTCGACCGCGCGCGGACGCATCGACCTTTACAGGCGCGGCTCGTTTGTCCTTGAGGCCAAGCAGAGCCGCAGGCCAGGGACGGAGAAAGCGACACAGAGCAGCCTTTTCGATCCCGAGCCGCAGGAGACCGCCCCGCGCGGCCTGCGCACCGCATCGAGGGCCTGGGATGTCTTGATGCTGAACGCCCGCCAGCAGGCGGAGCAATATGCCAAGGCCCTGCCCGCCTCCGAAGGCTGGCCGCCGTTCTTGATTGTTTGCGATGTCGGCCACTGCTTTGAGATCTACGCCGACTTCACAGGTCAAGGCAAAAACTACGCGCAATTTCCCGACCGGCAGAATTTTCGCGTCTTTATCGAAGATTTGGGCCGGGATGAGATTCGCACGCGCCTTCGCTCAATTTGGCTCGATCCGCAAAAACTCGACCCGGCAAAAATTACCGCGAAAGTCACGCGTGAAATCGCGGAGCGGCTGGCAAAGGTCTCCAAACATCTTGAAGACAAAAAGCATGACCCCGAGACCGTCGCGCTTTTTCTCATGCGCTGCCTCTTCACTATGTTCGCCCAAAGCGTCGAATTGCTGCCGAAGGACAGCTTTAGCGCCGTGCTGAAAAAATGCCTCGACGATCCTTCCCACTTCGGACACCGCGTGGAGCAGTTGTGGGCCGCGATGGACAAGGGCGGCTTCGCCCACGCCATCGAGCGGGACGTGCGGCAATTCAATGGCTACTTGTTCAAGTCCCGAACCGTGTTCTCGTTGCGGCAAGAGGAAATCGGCGAACTTTACGCGGCCGCGGCCAAGGATTGGAAGCTTGTCGAGCCAGCCATTTTCGGCACCCTTCTCGAGCAGGCTTTAAACCCCGCCGAGCGGCGCAAGCTAGGTGCTCATTACACGCCCCGCGCCTATGTCGAGCGGCTGGTCGTCGCGACCATTATGGAGCCGCTGAAAGCCGAATGGGCGAATGTTCAGGCGGCGGCGGAGGGAAAGCGCGCCGACGGCGATGCGAAGGGTGCGGCCGCGCTGGTGCGGGCTTTTCACGAGAGACTTTGCACCATTCGCGTTCTCGATCCGGCCTGCGGCACCGGTAATTTTCTCTATGTCGCGCTCGAATTGATGAAGCGCCTGGAAGGCGAAGTTTTGGACGCTTTGGCCTCGCTCAGCGGGCAGGGTCGTTTTACCAGTTACGAACTCAAAACCATCGACCCGCATCAGTTTTTGGGGCTCGAAGTCAATCCCCGCGCGGCAGCGATCGCCGAACTGGTCCTCTGGATCGGCTTTCTGCAATGGCATTTCCGCACGCGGGGCGGCATGCCGCCGGAGCCGATCTTGCGCGATTTCAAGACAATCGAGGTGCGCGACGCGGTGCTCGCTTGGGACGCGAAAGATCTTGCGCGCGACGAACGCGCCAAGCCCGTCGCAAGAACGGATGCGCAGGGCAATAAGGTCGAGAGTTATCGCTACAAGAATCCGAAACGGCCGGAGTGGCCGGAAGCCGATTTTATCGTCGGCAATCCGCCTTTCATCGGCGGCAAGGATATTCGCGGCCGCTTGGGTGAGGACTATGCAAAGGCGCTTTGGGCGGCGCACCCTCATATGAATGAAAGCGCCGATTTTGTCATGTATTGGTGGGATAGGGCGGCGGAACTATTGACGCGCAAGGGCGCAGGGCTGAAGCGCTTCGGCCTTGTCACGACGAATTCGCTTTCCCAAGTCTTTCAGCGCCGAGTTGTGGAAAGACACCTTAAAGGAAAAGCGCCTGTTTCCTTGCTTATGGCGATTCCGGACCATCCGTGGACCAAAGCGACGAAGGATGCTTCGGCCGTGCGGATCGCGATGACCGTTGCACAGGCTGGCGCGCACGAGGGCCACCTTTACGAGGTGACAAAAGAAGAAGGCCTCGACACAGATACACCACTTATCGAGCTGCGCGAGACGCGCGGGCGGATCAATAGCGATTTGACGGTAGGCGTCGATGTGACTGCTTTGCCCGCATTGGTGGCAAACGAGTTCCTCTCGTCACGCGGCGTGCAGCTCATGGGAGGCGGCTTCATCATAACGCCCTCGGAAGCCGAGCATTTGGGCCTTGGGCGACGGCCGGGACTGGAAAGCCACATTCGGAACTATCGCAATGGCCGCGATCTTACCGGCACGCCGCGCGGTGTTATGGTCATCGACCTTTTCGGGCTGGAGGCCTATGAGGTTCGCAAGCGTTTTCCCGAGGTCTACCAGCACGTTCTTGAGAAGGTAAAGCCACAGCGGGATGCTCAGTTCGCCAAATCCGGGACAAAAGACGCGGAAGCCTATGCTCAGCTTTGGTGGATTTTAGGCAAGCCACGACAGGAGCTTCGGCTGGCCCTTAAGGGCCTGCCGCGCTACGTCGCCACCATCGAGACGGCAAAGCACCGTGTGTTCCAGTTTCTCGACGCGAGCATCTTGCCGGACAACAAGCTTATCTGTGTCGCACTAGCAGATGCTTTTCATCTCGGGGTGCTTTTCTCAAAAATACACTTTCATTGGTACATTGCGAACTCCGCTAAAATCGGAATGTATGAAGGTGATGCAGTTTATGTGAAGTCCCGCTGCTTCGATCCGTTCCCTTTTCCTGATCCGCCAGAAGCGCTCAAGGCGCAAATCCGCGAAGTCGCAGAAGAACTCGATGCGCTGCGCAAGAGAATCCAGGCCGAGCATCCGGGTCTAACGCTTACGCAGATCTACAATGTCCTCGAAAAGCTTCGCGCGGGCACGCCACTCACCGCCGAAGAAGAAATTATAAAGGACAAGGGCCTCGTGCTGATCCTGCGCGAATTGCACGACAAGATCGATGCCCTGGTCGCGGAAGCCTATGGTTGGCCAAACGACCTTTCGGATGATGAGATTTTAGCAAAACTCGTGGCCTTGAACGCGGAGCGGGCGGTAGAGGAAAAGCGCGGGTTGGTCCGTTGGTTGCGCCCAGACTATCAGCGGGCGCGGGCGGGCATGGCCCCGGAGCCTGCAAGGCCGGCCGAGGAACAGCTGGAAGCACCGCTCGTCATCGCCGCCGCGAAGGCGCAAAAGCCTGCCTTTCCAGCGGGCGACCTGGAGCGCACGGCAGCCGTGTTCGCGGCATTGACGGAATCGAGCACGCCGCTAGATGCCCCGTCGATCGCCGCAAAATTCCGGCAAGGGAGAAAAATCGAGCCTTCTGTCGCCCGTATTCTCGCCGCCTTCGCGCGCATGGGTCAATTCCACACCGGCGATGGCGAGCGTTTCACGCAACGCCGTGGCGGGTGAGGCTGGCCCGCGCCCAAAGCCCAAAAGCTCGCCTCCGGCGGCAAAATCCCAGCTACAGCCCCTCGAAAAGCACGCCCGCGAGCAACACGGCGTAGGCCGCCGTCATCAGCCAGAAACGATGCGCGCCGATAAAATGTCCGGCAAACGGAACATGGGTATAGAGGGACGCCACCGTGGCAGCGGCCAGGATAAGCGACACAAAAAAGATGGGAGCGCCCGGCGGCGTCAGTCGGAATCGCATGGGAAAGGCCCGAATCGATCTGAAGCGCTAAGCTTTGCCGTTCATTCCGCGGCGAAAATTAGACCGCGCACTGTTTTTTCGCCGCCTTGCCCAAAAAAAGGGCCGCGCCTTACCATAGCGCGGCCCTTTACTTTTAGCCTCCCGGGAGGACCAAAGGGGAGAGTATGTGACAAATTGTCAGGTTGGCCGCGAATGTCCAGTAACGTTTCCGCGATGTGAGGGCTGTTCGATGCGGCCGGCGAAGACCGTTCGGCGGCAATTGGGGGAGGGTCAAAAATTTAGGCGCGAACGCGGCTAGCGCTAGCGAGTGCTAGGGTGCTCGAAATCCGAAATTGCTTCAGCCCGAAACGGTTGCCATCCGGCAACTTCGACCCTAAGGTCGCCGCCCAATCGGGGGCTTTCCATTCCCCCCTTGCGCCTTGCGCCCGCATTTCCAGCACCGGAGATTTGCTAGATGTCTTTCCTCGCCGATGCCCTTTTGCGCATAAAACCCTCCGCGACGATCGCGGTTACGCAGAAGGCGCGCGATCTCAAGAACGCGGGGCGCGATATTGTCTCTCTGTCAACTGGCGAGCCCGATTTCGATACTCCGGACAACATAAAGCGAGCCGCGGTCGCCGCGATCGAGCGCGGCGAGACCAAATACACGCCCGTGTCCGGCATCCCGCCCTTGCGCGAAGCAATCGCGCAAAAATTCAAGCGCGAGAACGGGCTCGACTACAAACCGTCGCAGACGATTGTCGGCACCGGCGGCAAGCATATTTTGTTCAACGCATTTCTCGCCACCCTCAATCGCGGCGACGAGGTGATCATTCCCGCGCCCTATTGGGTGAGTTATCCCGACATGGTTCTGATCGCGGGCGGCACGCCTATCGCGGCCGAGACCGCCATGGAGCATGGCTTTAAATTGCAAGCCGGCGCGCTCGATGCGGCCATCACGCCCAAAACCAAATGGCTGATTTTGAATTCGCCGTCGAACCCCTCGGGCGCCGCCTACACTTGGGACGAGTTGAAGGCGCTCACCGATGTCTTGTTGCGCCATCCCCACGTTTGGATCTTGACCGACGACATTTACGAGCATCTCACCTATGGCGATTTTGCCTTCGCGACGCCGGCGCAAGTCGAGCCGGAGCTTATCTCCCGCACGCTTACCATGAATGGCGTATCGAAAGCCTATGCGATGACCGGCTGGCGGATCGGCTATGCCGCCGGGCCGGAGCAACTGATCAAGGCGATGGACACGCTGCAAGGCCAGCAGACGTCTGGCGCCTGTTCGATCGCGCAATGGGCCTCCGTCGAGGCGCTGACCGGGCCGCAGGATTTTATTGCCGAGCGCGCCAAGGTTTTCGAAAAACGGCGCGACCTCGTCGTTTCGATGCTCAACCAGGCCAAATATTTGAACTGTCCTTCGCCGGAAGGCGCGTTTTATGTCTATCCTTCCTGCGCCGGCGCCGTCGGCAAGAAAACTCCGGACGGCAAAGCGATCGGCAATGACGAGGATTTTGCCACGGCGCTGCTTGAGGCCGAGGGCGTCGCCGTGGTGCACGGCGCGGCCTTTGGGCTTGGCCCTAATTTTCGGATTTCCTATGCGGCGGCGGCGCCGGTGCTCGAAGACGCCTGCGCGAAAATCCAGCGGTTTTGCGCGAGCCTCGCGTAAGCGCTGTTTGCGATTTTGGCGAGCAACCTCACCGTGAACCAACTTATTTGTGCGCGGCAGCGGTGTCAGGCGAGAAGCGTGGCGGCAAATCCCGCGAAAAATGGTGGCAGTTGCTATCTGCTCCCTATTCGGATCTCGTCTCCGGCGAGGGGGCGCAAAAGCGCCTCAAGGCCGGCTCTCGGCCCAGCCACATGATGAAAACTGACAAAAAATATCCGGCGTCCATTTGCCGCGGGGTGGAGTAGACTTGCGGCCGTTGGTTCCTTGTTTTGCAACAGCATTTAGGGCTTGACCGAGCCTTTCCCATCTGGCATAATTCTCACCCTTGCGCGAAGCATCTATGCGAACCTCGGCATTTGCCGGCTGTCAAAATAATTTTAAAGGTCTTGTGTTTTGGGGAGTTCAAAAATGTGAATTTGGCGAATAAATAATTATTGATAAACGACGTCAATACCCTGCATTATGACCCGTTTACGTTAACGTAGTTTTCTTTCTTCTAGAGGAAACTATGAAGAGAATGTGTTTTTTTCATGTTGACTTCACGGTGGCGTTCAGGGATAATGTATACGCACATACGCCACCCATCATAAAGCGCACGTACAGTAGATGTCGCCTCGGGGCCTGTCTGGTTCCCCGGCAAGGGTCGTGGTATCGCATTCACTTTACGCGTTCAACGCGATGGCAGTGTGGTGGCAGTTAAGGAGCACGAAGCAATGACTATTCAAACACTTGCGACGAAGGTGGAGGATTTTAATCCGATTCAGGCGAAGGATATCGACGCGGAATTGGAGCGCAGCCTGACACACGAGTGGGATGCGCAAATCATGACATATCCAAACGAGCGCTTTCCATTCAACGAATGGATATTAAACCGCGTTCGCATGATGGGATATGACTTGGACGCGCTGGACAACCTGCATGAAGTGGTCCCGCAAAAGGAAACCTTTAAGGTCACAAAGCAGCTCTGCGCCGATACGAACCTTCCCGAGTTCAGGCGGATGGTCAACCGCTTCGTCCGCGAGGTCGCTATTCCGAAGGGCAAATTGCGGCCGCCGATCGCGGTGCAACGGTACATGAACGTGCGCATCATGCTGCCGACCACGCCGGATTTGTTTTTCCCTTACCATACTGGCTTGCTCTACGGTCACGGCGTCGCCTCGCGCAGCCTTTGGCTGCCGTTCGTCGACGTGACGGCGGACGAGGATCGCTCAAGGTCGATGCAGATCATCGGCATCAAGAGGTCGCGCGAACTGATCAAAATCGCGATCGACAAGCGGCTCGGCATGGAGGAGATGACGGAACTCTTCGGCAAGGAAAGCCATCAGATCAAGGCCAAGCCGGGCAGCTGCTGCTTCTTTTCGCAAGAAAACATCCACGGCTCCGGCCGGCCGAACACCACCGGCAAGACGCGGGTCAGCATGGATTTCCGGCTCGCCGAGGGCATGTATGGCGATCTGCTCGGGCGGAAGATCCCGGCCGGCTATTCCCACCTGATCCCCGACACGGAGGAGGAAGAGGAGAGGCTGGCGCAGCGGCCGCCACGGGAAAAAGTGTTCGACAACGGAAAGAACACCATGTTCTATGTCGGCAACAACACCTCCGCGACCTATCCGATTCCGGTTCACCTGCAGCGCTACATGCTGTTGGATTACAGCAAGAGGTATGGCCTCACCGCCGATCTGGAGCTGTTCGATCTAGAGGACATGCTGCATCTGCCAACATTGTGGCATATCGTCGAACACCGGAACGTCAATCTCGTCATGTACAGCATCTTTGCCCTTCCCGAAGAGGAGGAAGACCGCAATCGCATGCTCGAGACCGCGCTCAAGAGGGGGATGATCCTCCACTTCGTCAACGAGGACCTCGCGCTGACCTCGGCCGAGGATTTGCAGACCATCAAGAACTATGTCGCGTTCTCCAAATACGGCAAATCGCGGCTGCCGGTTGGACTGCCGCTGTCCGATCTCAGCAGGGCGTACTTCAACAAATGGTCGGCGTCGCTGGCGGAATGGCGCAACTAGCCAAAGAGGGGCACGTTTGCGACTTACATCTTTGGAGAAAAGCCGCCAATGATCCCTCCGCCGAATGCACTTGTTAGCGCCGGTCTCGCGTTAGACCAGAGGCCGGCGCCGTTCGCTGAAGCTGCCGAGGCCGGTAAGAGCCGTGGCAGGCTGCATGCGGTGCCGGTGCGCGATGTCGTCTCCTCGTCCCACTGGCTGGCGGAGGCGGTCTATCGAGGCGTCGAGGTGCTGGCCGCGATGGTTGGACTAATGGCCGCGATTCCGCTGCTGTTGATCTTAGCCGTCGTGGTCCGCTGCGACTCGCCTGGGCCCGTGTTTTTTTTGCACCAGCGCCCAGGACGCTCAAGGATCATGCGCGGCCGCGATCTCAAGGGCCGTGCGGATTTGCACCCGCCGCCGGGCGGTTTCGACGCGGATGGTTTGTATTACGTGCCAAGCTATTTCACCCTGGTGAAGTTCCGCACGATGTACAGCGATGCGCGAACCCGTTTTCCCGAGTTCTACGCTTACAAATTTGCGCCGGACGAGTTCCACCGGATGTATCCGACGATCCAGCACGATCCTCGTGTCACTCGGGTTGGGCGGGTTCTGCGCAAACTCTCCGTCGACGAATTGCCGAACTTGTGGTCGGTGCTAGCCGGCGATTTGCGGCTCGTCGGGCCGCGTCCGGAGGCGCCCGAGGTCCTGCGATACTATAGTCCGGAAGAAATGTACAAATTCGCCTACTGGCCCGGGATCACCGGCCTCGCGCAGACAAACGGCCGCGGGTTGCTGAATTGGGGCGAGACCATGGGCTTCGACCTGCAATACCTCCGCACGCGGAGCGTCGGACTTGATCTAAAGATTATCCTTATGACCTTGATGCGGGTCAGTACGCGACACGGCGCATTCTGAGAGAACCTAGAGTCATAGAGGACCTAGGGTAAATAAAGTGCCATGACCCCCAGCTTAGACTTTCTCGTGCTGGCGCTTGCCATCGTCGTGCTTCCGGTGGTGATGCTGCGTTTCTCGGGGTTGCGGGGGCTAGTGCCTCTGGTCGTCGTTCAGATCCTTGTGGGCGTCGCACTGGGGCCATCGGTGTTCGGCCGCCTGGCCCCAGAATTGTTTCAGATGTTCATCAATCCGGCCACGCTGGCGTCACTTTCCGGCATCGCCTCGATCGCGGTTCTGATATTCGGCCTGATCACCGGGCTGCATCTCGGACCCGACATCTTGCGTGACAACGGGAGGGTATTCTCGGCCGTGGCCGCCGCGAGGGTTGTGGTTCCGGCCGCAATTGGCTTTATCGCCGGGTACTGGATCCTCGCCCGCCATCCGGGCGAGCTGCCGCCGGATATCAGTCCCGCCGCGTTCGCGGCGGCGATCGGGATCTGCATTGGCACATCGGCACTACCTGTCCTCGGGGCGATCCTGCGCGAAATGAATTTGCTGGGCAGCCGCGTCGGCCATCTCGCGCTTGGCGTCGCCGGGATCAACGATGTGGCGCTTTGGATCCTTCTGGGCATCCTCTTGACGGCCCGGGCGGGGCAGGCGGCCGGAGGACCCATGGCTCTTGCCACTTTCCTTTTTGTCCCGCTCTACCTCGCCGTCATGTGGCGGGGGGCGAGGCCGCTGCTCGGCCGGATGGTGGGGGCAAGGTTGCGGGACGGAATGGCCGGCGAGGGGGCGCTGGCGGTCGTGGGCGCCGTGGCCATCGCCTCCGCCCTGGCCACCGAGGCCATGGGGTTGCATTACATCATCGGCGCCTTCGTGACCGGCGCCGTGATGCCGGCGAATTTGCGCCAGCCGATCCTCGACCGGCTGCAGGTGCTGACGGTGGCGC
>JBQTKC010000118.1:0-1640 GCA_052386575.1 Beijerinckiaceae bacterium | reverse complement strand
CTTCTAGAACGCGAGACGCTCTCGCAGGACGATCTCAAGGCGCTGATCGAGACGGGTTCGCCAGGACGGGCCGCGAGCGCGGCATCGGCGTAATCGGCGCGAACTAGAGCGGTATCCAGGCTGAAGGAATCGGAATAGGGGATTCCCGCGCGCCGCGAGTTGTGATTCAAGCTGCTGGCTGGGGATGGGGGCCAGCCTGCATGGCACGACCATATTCGCGGGATTTGCGGGAGCGGGTTGTCGGGGCGGTTGAGAGTGGCTTGTCGCGGCGGCGCGCGGCATCGCTGTTCGATGTCGCGATCAGCACGGTGGTTGATTGGGTTCGGGTTTGGCGCGAGAGCGGCAGCCTAGCGGCCAAGCCGATGGGCGGCGATCACAGCTCGCGCTTGAAGGGCGAGCGGGCCTGGCTGCTGGCGCGGATCGCGGCGGTTCCCGACCTGACGCTGGAAGAGATCCGCGCCGAGCTTGCCGCGCGCGGCATCCATGTCGGGTATGGGACGGTGTGGCGCTTCTTCGCCGCCGAGGGCATCAGCTTCAAAAAAAATCGTGCACGCCGCCGAGCAAGAGCGGCCTGACGTTGCCGCGGCGCGCATCGCCTGGAAAGAGGATCAACCGGACCTCGATCCGGCGCGGTTGGTGTTCATCGATGAAACCGGCACCTCGACCGCCATGGCCCGGCTGCGCGGACGCGCCCGGCGCGGCCACCGGGTGGTTGGCCGGGTCCCGTGGGGTCATTGGAAGACCATGACCTTCGTCGCCGCCTTGCGTCATGACGCGATCACCGCGCCCTTTGTTATCGACCGGGCGATGACCGGCGCGATCTTCCGCGAATACCTGCGGCAATGCCTCGTCCCGACCCTCTCGCCCGGCGACATCGTCGTGATGGATAACCTGCCGGCGCACAAGAACGCCGCGGTGCGCCAGATCATCGAGGAGGCCGGCGCCGAACTGCGATACCTGCCGCCCTATTCGCCCGATCTCAACCCGATCGAGCAGGCCATCGCCAAACTCAAAGCCCACCTGCGCAAAGCCCAGGAGCGCTCGATCGACGCCCTGTGGCAGCGCATCGGAAAACTCCTCGATCTCTTCCAACCCGTCGAATGCGCCAACTTCTTCGTCAACTCGGGTTATGCTCGGACCTGAGTGGATTCCGCTCTAACTCCTGCTTGAACCCCGGCACCTCCCTCCGCCGGGGCTCCTTCTTCGAGGCATGCGCTTTCGACCCGCGCCCGCGCGGGGAACCAGCGCGTGCTTTCTCGCGTTGCTTCCATGTTGGGCAATGACAGGGTGTTTGGCAGTGGCTTCGGGTTTGCAAGTCAGCAAGGATCTAGGCTCCCGAGGCAGCCCCCGGTTCCTATCCCACGCCTACTCGACAGTCGAGCGGCGCGCTGATCGCGTTACGCATGTCATTGGGGTTGCCGGCAGCTTCGCCGGATTGATCTCGCTCCTGCTTGTCGCAAGTCACCAAAGCGACGCTTTCGCAGCCGCCAGCTTCGTGGTGTACGGCAACACCTTGGTCCTCTCCTTCGTCGCGTCGGCGGCCTATCACGAGGTGAGCGATCATCGGGCAAAGGCCCTCTGGCGCGCCCTCGACCATGCGGCCGTCTTTCTTCTGATCGCCGGCACCTATACGCCGGTGG
>JBQTKC010000117.1:0-2439 GCA_052386575.1 Beijerinckiaceae bacterium | reverse complement strand
CGGTTCTTCCAGCTCTACGGCCTCGCCTACACACCCGAGAACCCGCTGCACTCGGCGCCCATCTACCCCTATTTCCTGCCAGAGCAGGCCGCGCACGTGATCCGCACCTCGCTGGCCACCTAGCCCGACTTAGCCGTGCGCCGTGCAAAGGCACGGTCTTTCAGCGGGTGCGAACCCCGCCCGGCAACTTTCGCTCCAGCCGGTAGCAATCGGAGCAGTCGCGGAGGTAACGAAGCGGCTGAAGCCTCTGGTGTAGAGGGTCACGCCAGGTGACTTGGCGAGTAGGCAGGCCGTAACGCGAGTGAACGCTGAGCAGGCCTCGAAAAGGGTGATGCGGAAGCCGACCCGACTGGCAATTCGGGGAAGGCTGTTACTCCTGGGGAAGCGAGCGAAAGATGCACCCAGGGGTCCCGCCGGGGTATTGGCGACAGCATGCCTACAAGAGGAAGACCGCTGCAACACGGGAAGCCCCATCGTGGGGTCGGAGCGTTTGGACCAAACGGACGCCCGTGAGGGACAGGCCGTGCACGATGGGGTGACGGAGAGGCCCGTAGTACCGTGGAAGCCGGGTCATGCCGGCGGAGGGAAGGGGCCTCGGTTCGAGACTGACGCAAGACGTGGTGAGGGATAGGAGATTGGGGATGACCCTGACAACTCCGAGCAGTATTCAGAAGCTACAGACGGCGTTACATGCCAAAGCGAAGGAAGAGCCCGAGTACCGGTTCTACCTCCTCTACGACAAGGGGTACCGCGGAGACGTTCTGCAACACGCCTTCGCCTGCTGCAAAGCCAACAAGGGGGCAGCGGGCGTGGACGAGGAACGTTTCGAGGACATCGAGGCGTACGGGGTAGAGCGCTGGCTTGGGGAACTGGCGGAAGACCTCAGGAAGAAGACCTATCGACCCCAGGCGGTCCGGCGGGTGTACCTGAAGAAGCCGAATGGAAAGCTGCGGCCCATCGGTATTCCCCCGATACGCGACAGGGTGGTGCAGACGGCTGCGGTATTGGTGCTCACACCGATATTTGAAGCGGATCTGCCCGCCGAGCAACACGGGTATCGGCCGGAGCGAAACGCGCTGACGGCGGTAAGGGAAGTGCATCGCTTGCTGAACACCGGACACACGCGAGTCGTTGAAGCGGATTTGTCCAGTTACTTCGATAGTCTGCCGCACGCCGAGTGGATGACATCGGTCGCGCGCCGGGTAGTAGACCGGCAGATGGTACATCTCATCAAGAGGTGGCTCGAAGCCCCGGTGGAGGAGACAGACGAGCGGGGACGCAAGCGACGCACGACCCAAAACCGTGACAGTCAGCGGGGCGTTCCGCAAGGATCGCCGATTTCACCCTTGCTGGCGAATCGGTATATGCGCCGGTTCATCCTGTACCTCCCAAAAGCATTACGTCCCTGTAATCCCGGTTCATTCTCGGGTGGAAGCGGCTGGGGTTTGAGGCGCGCTATCAAGCGCGCATCGTCTCCTACGCCGACGACTTTGTCATCTGCTGTAAGGGCTCGGCCGAAGAGGCCATGGCCGCCATGCGGAGGACGAGGGAGCGGCTCAAGCTCAGGGTGAACGAGGAGAAGACCCGCACCTGTGAGATACCAGAGGAGCACTTCGACTTCCTGGGGTACACGTTTGGGCGATGCTACTCGACCGAGACGGGACGCGCGTATATCGGTACCCGTCCCGCGAAGAAGAGTGTGCAGCGGTTGACCGCCGCGATCAGCGCGGCGACGACCCGCCGCACGACGTGGCTGGAGGCCGAGGCGATGGTGGAGCAACTCAACCGCAAGCTTGTGGGCTGGGCCCAGTACTTCTGTTTGGGGCC
Organism: Beijerinckiaceae bacterium; assembly: GCA_052386575.1. Taxonomy (GTDB): domain Bacteria; phylum Pseudomonadota; class Alphaproteobacteria; order Rhizobiales; family Beijerinckiaceae; genus Methylocapsa. The sequence continues at coordinate 612 of JBQTKC010000117.1, read as the reverse complement.
CGTCGACAAGGCATATCGGGCGGTCCATGCGCACACCACGCAGCGGCTACGCCGGTGGCTCGGCACCAAGCATAAGGTTCGCCGTGCAGGATTCAAACGCTACCCTGCCGCCTACCTCCACCAAACCTTGGGGTTGGTAGAGCTGCCGAAGCTGACACCGAGCTTTCGGGCGAAGGCATGATGTCTTGTCCGAGAGCTGGATGCGGGAAACCCGCCTGTCCAGTTCGATGAGCGGGATGTGGAAACGGAGCATGGCGTGGCTCATGAGGCACCGGCAAACGAAAGGGCCGGGAACAGATAGGCCAGACCTAAACCACCGCGCCACATCTCGACTCTACGATTCGCCCTCGTTTTCCCGCTTTGGCGCGGCGTTCTCATTCGTAACTATTTGTTTTGTAAATCCAGCAGCCCAACAAATCGGCGAAAATCGGCTGTAGTGAAGACCTTGGTTGTTTTCAAGCGAGGAATTCTGTGCATAATGGCGAGCCGTCATGTTTCTACGCGCGACGACTCGCAAGAAGGACGGCAAAGAGCACCGCTATTGGAGCATTGTCGAGAACAGGCGCCTCTCGGACGGGCGGGTGCTGCAACGTCATGTGCTGTATTTGGGGG
>JBQTKC010000116.1:0-14284 GCA_052386575.1 Beijerinckiaceae bacterium | reverse complement strand
GTCGGGATCTGGGAAGCGCTCTGGGTCGCGGTTTGCCGCGCCCATCACCGCAATCACCTGCTCGCGCTTGCGGATCCTTTTGCCCCCCAATTCCGTGTCGGCGGGACCAAGCCTCGCGGTATGCTGGATGGGGCTCTCATACCGGAGGAGTTCCTCAACGGTTGAGGGCATGAGCGACGGATTGGCTTGAAGCCTTGCCATTTCCTGAGGATTCCGCAGGAGCGTAAGCAGTCCGTTCCCGATCAGGTTCGTGGTGGTCTCCTGGCCCCCGGTCAGAGTAATAATACAATTCGCGATCACTTCTTCTTCGGTCAGCCGGTCACCGTCCTTCTCGGCCGTCATCAGCGCATGGACAACGCCGTATCGGGGGTGGCGCTCTTCCTCGCGCATCCTTTCCCGAAAATAGGCCGTCATCTCATCGAGGGTCTTCAACATCCAAGCAGTCCTACCCGGGTTGAGCTGGAAACCACCCACGATTTCGGAGAAATCCTTTGACCAGGCGTTCAACTGTTTGCGGTTGGCAGTTGGCAAACCCATCAGCTCGGCGGTCACGATGGCGGGCAGGATATCGGCTAAATCGGCGATGACATCGATGCGGCCCTGCGGCAGCGCCGCATCGATTAGGCTATCGGTGATTTCCTGAATATGCATACGAAGGGCCTCGACCCTGCGGCTCGTAAAGGCCGCCGCCGCCAATTTTCGCAGTCGTGTGTGGCTAGGCGCGTCCATAAAAATCATTTGCCGCACGAGCATTTCCGCGATGGGATTGAGCTCCGAGAGATGCATCGCGGTCAGTTGCTCGGATGTAGGTATCCGAGTCGCCGAAAAGTTGTGTAAGACCGTCACACAGTCCGCGTAACGGGTCAGTATCCAAGCATGTAGATAAGGATCCCAGTGCACAGGATCCTCACTCCGGAGCCGGTGATAGAGCGGGTAGGGATTGGCCAAAACATCGGGGGCGAGCCGATTGTAGAGGTTCAGGCTCGGATCCGAGGTATGGACCGCATGCGGGGTCGTCACGTCTGCGCTCGGTTCACTAAAGCGACAACGCGGCGTCTAAATTGAGCGGCATAGTATCTAATAGACGACATAGAGTTCAGCTCTTCCAAATGGGGAACGGTAGCAAACGATTTTTCTGCAGACTCGCTATCTTGCTTGAGTGCCGGAAGGGACTGCTTTTGCCCGGCGAGCCGGTCGATTTCCGCCGATAAAGCCACCACGGTCGGCTCGTCGAAAAGGGTTCGCAAGTCAATTTCCACTTCGAAGGCTTGCCGCAGCAGAGCGATGAGCTGCGCGCCCAGCATCGAATGACCGCCAAGCATGAAAAAATTGTCATTCCGGTCTACCGCTTCCAGGTCCAATGCGCTGGCCACGATCCTTGCGACGCGCTCCTCAGTCGGCGTACGCGGGACATCCAACACATCGTTCGGCAACCTGTTCGCCGAATTTGGCGACGGAAGCGCGGCGCGATCGATCTTGCCGTTCGACGTCAATGGGAACGCCTCGAGTCGCACGAACACCTCGGGTACCATAACGTCGGGCAATTGCTCACGAAGGAAGTCGCGCAGACCAACCTCGGTAACGTCGACGTCCTCGTCGTCCATCTCGAGATAAGCAACTAGTTTTAGGTCGTCGGCGGTGTGCCCGCCGCGAACAACCAGGCTTTCGCGGATTTTCGGATGGCGGTTAAGCGCGCCGACAATTTCGTTTGGCTCAATCCGATGTCCACGAATTTTTATCTGGTCATCGGCCCTCCCCAGAAAAACGATCTGGCCATCGGGCAGGAAGCGGCCGAAGTCTCCGGACTTAAACAGCTTGCTATCGGGTTCCGCGCTGAAGGGATTTGCGATAAACCTCGCCGCGGTCAAGTCGGGCAAGTTGCGATAGCCGCGCGCGACACCCGCGCCGCCTATGTAGATTTCGCCGGGGGCGCCTGCCGCCGTCCGATTGAGCTGTTCGTCCAAAATATGGATCTCTGTGTTGGCGATGGCGCGACCGATCGCCGGCAGCACGCCGGTGCGATTATCAGGCTCGACCGGACCCGACGTGGCGACGACAGCACATTCGGTAGGCCCATAATTATTGACCAATATAAAAGGCAAGTTTGGTGGCGGATAGCTGCCAAGTACGTCGCCTCCGGTCAACAAAATACGTAACGCCGTCGGGCGTGGCCATTCAAGGGCGAGCAGGCGTTCGGCCAGCGGTGTCGGGATGAAGCTAATCGTAATCCGCTTTGCGACGAGCCAGTCCCGGAGAGACTCCGCCGAGGCACGCGTAATTTCATCGACCAAATGAATGCTGGCTCCGGCCGCAAGATAGGGCCACAATTCCCAGACGGAAGCGTCGAAGCTCACGCCCGCCAGGAGGCTCGCCCGGTCGGCGGGGGAGACTGAAAAGGCCTCCTGGTGCCAGGACACGAGATTTGTCAGGCTGCCGTGCGTGATTTCCACTCCCTTCGGCTTGCCGGTGGAGCCGGACGTATATGCAACATACGCCAGATCGCGCGGGGCTATTTCGACACGCGGCAGGTGATCTGGCTCCGCGGCAATCCGCGGCGCATTGATATCAACGACTTCGCGCTTAGCCGTTGGCAGGCGCCGGGCGACAGATGGACTGGTTATCAAGACGCGGGCCTGCGCATCGTCCAACATAAAGGCCAGTCGATCGGCAGGAAAAGCCGGATCCATCGGCACGTAAGCTGCACCGGACTTCAGGATCGCCAATGCTCCAACGACCATCTCCAGAGAGCGCGGTAAACAAAGCCCGACCAGAGCGTCCGTGCATACGCCGAGCGAGCGCAAGTGGTGGGCCACGCGGTTGCTCCGACGATTCAACTCACCGTAAGTGAGAGCCCGGAATTCGTCGGTCAAAGCGATATTGTCCGGCCTCTACACCGCATGTTCGGCGACATCTTCAGTGATGCGACCGGACCGGAAATCGTTAATAACCTCAATCATCAAAATTCTCTACTGTCAAAAAACAATTGATATCAACAAACCAGCATTCACAGATGGTGGTTTGATCATTTGACGTAACTTTATACACGAAAATCCGACGGTCGTTAAGTAAACCTTGCTTGCGATCGAAATTGCCAGCGAAGATAAGATCAATGCCTAGCTACTGGAGCTGGGCAAATGCGGGCGCGCGGTCTTCTGGCCCAGGAAAAAATCCAAGTACTTCAATCAGATCCAATGGCGCGGCACGCGGCGCTTCGCCAGGCGGCGGTGCCATTCGCGAGGCTCGGAGACGTTTGTGGCACCCGGCGGCTTCCCCGTACTTTCGCCGCCTGTTGCGATCATGATCGCGCCATGAGCTCGATAGCCAGACTGTAGATTCGCAACCTTGCGGACTCTGGCATCGCGGCGAGGGATTCGAGATAGACCTGACCGGCATGGCACATTTTTGCGGCACCGATGGGCGGACTGCTGGCCTTGCCGTCGAGGAGCGCTTCGATTTCCGGGGTGCCGAGACCTTTGGCGCGCAATGCCGACTCAAGCGCATCGAAATCCGTCCCCGTCGGGGCCGGCCTCTCGATCCGTTGGATGTCGCCATCATGGATGGCGTCGATGCCAGCGATCGCCAGGGCGGCGACAAGCCCCCGATTTTGTGCCGAAAATTCAAAAAATCCGGAACTCTCGCCGCCATGGAGAAAGTCGACGCACAGATGCGGATCCTTGGCCGCGAGCGCGCGCAACACCGCGATATGCAATTCAAAAACATGTTCCAGAGCCTGCGGGCCGGCCTTGGCCGCCAGAATCCCGCGTGAAAGACGCAAGGAACGGGCGGCTTCTGCCATAAGTAGATCGGCGCTTTCAGTCACGCCGCTTGCGGCGGAACGCTAGGCAAAGGCCGCGAGAAAGGACTCGTAGTCCGAAGGAAAGACAGTTTTCAGGCGATCAAAAAAAGCCGCGTATTCTGGCGCGGCCTTGAGCTTTTCCTGAAAAGCGCGCTGCGCGGCGTCGATTTCATCGGGCGACGTCCACGCCTTGCCCGGGCGCGTGGAAGCCGTTGCGATCAGGGGCTTGGACGGTGTGTCCCTGCGGATCGCCTTTTGCAAAAGGGCCGCGCCGGCAACTATCGCGGCAAGCGCGGCAAGGCCCAACAGCACGAGCCGCAAAATATTCACGCGCGCCCTCTCCCATGCCGGCTCACTTGAACACAAACCATGACTTTGCCCAATATGGCGGCAACCGGCAAGTCCTCTGCCACCCAGATAGCGGGGCCGTCAGCCGCGTTTATTCGGTCGATTTGGGGCACGGCCATGATCTCGCCTTAGCGGCGAGCAGTTTTAGGCAAAGTTAAACAACGCCCATGACATGGTTGCGCCGGGGCACTCTGGCCGCTGTTACGCTCTCTCGCCTTTATTTACATGTACGCGCGGGCCGTTTCCGCGTATGACGCCGCCGCCGGCAAATCAAGTCAATCAGGGAGTCTGAGTGTGGCAACGAATTCCGAGGCCGTGACAGGTTTACCAACTGTTGGCGCTCACGCACTCGCATTTTACCCATGTATCGGTTTCACTGGCTGGCTTTGGCGGACACTCAAATCAGGCGGCATCTCGACGCCGTCCATGAACACGCAAGCCTCCGGAAGCACGATGTTGATTTGGGTTGGCAGAGGAAAAATGCGGGCTTTCACATCGTCAACAGTTCCGGCAGACAACAAAGGCAATGCCTACCGCATGATCGGATCGGTCCATGATTTTTCGCCGTTGTGGCCAAATTCCGGTGAAGCACTGTACACCTCCCTTACTGCCATGGGCGGCGACGGGCATAGTGTAACCGCGCCTCTGCCTGGCCCAGATGAGATCACACTCGCGGCCATCGAGGTCAAAAACGGCGGCGTGATTGCGGACGCGCAATGGAACAAAGTAGCCGCCCCTCCTCACACCAGCTTGAATGTCACGACCATGGGTCCGGCCACTTTGGTTGCCGTCTGGGTAGGAGATTCTGGCGCTCCCTCCGTGACAGCGTCGCCAAACAACGGATTTACCGTCATCGATTCGCAACTGCTCGCGACGTGTGAAGTTGAAGCCGTTGTCGCGACAAAAGACGTCTTTGCCGCGGGAACCCACAATGTCACCTGGACGGCGACACCTACGCAAGGCGCCCACATGTGGCTCGTGGCCGTGCAAAATCGCGGATAGTTGCTGTTCCATGGCCCCACCCGGCGCGCTTGCGATCGCGAGATCCCGCGTGAGCGGAAAGCGCTCTAGCCACGCCTGAGCATGGCGATGAAGAAGCCATCGGTGCCGCTCGTTAGCGGCGTGAGACGCAGACCAAACCCAAATCGCGAAGCGAACGGCGCAAGGCCGGGCATCCGCGCCACCTCCGCCAACTCCAGCGCCGGAAGGCATTTATAGTCCGCATGCGAGCCAAGAAACGCCGCGAGTCTGTCTTCGTTTTCCTCGCGCAGGACCGAACATGTGGCATAGAGTATCCTGCCGCGCGGCTTGACGAAACGCGCGGCCTCTTCCAGTGCCCGGTCCTGCTCCTCGATACGGAGCGAAAGGGCGCCCGGTCTTATCCGCCATTTGGCGTCCGGACTGCGCCGCCAGGTGCCGGTACCGGTGCAAGGCGCGTCGACAAAAACAAGATCGCAGCGTCCTTCGAGTGAGCCGAGCACATTGTTTTTCCCGCGCGGCGCATGCAACTGAACATTGCGCACCGAGGCGCGTTCGAGTCTGGCGACGCCCCGCATGAGTCTTGCCCCATCGCGGTCGGTCGCGTGGATCTGACCCTTGTTTTGCATCAATGCTGCAAGCGCCAAGGTTTTGCCGCCCGCGCCGGCGCAGAGATCGAGCACCTGTTCACCCGGTCTTGCGAGGGCAAGAATCGCGGCGAGCTGCGAGCCTTCGTCCTGAATTTCGGCGTGGCCTTTGGCATAGGCGGGCTCGGCCGCAAGCGCCGGGCCGCGCCCGTCTTGCGTCAGCGGCAAACGCAACCCCAAAGGTGAATATGGCGTTGGCGCCGCGCCCAGATGAGAGAGACTGGCAAACACCTTTTCGCGCGTTGCTTTCAGCATGTTGACGCGCAGATCGACAGATGCGCGGGTGGCAAGCGCGCGCATCTCCGCGTCAAGGGCCGGCCCGAAGACCGCGGCCAATGAAGGCTCGAGCCACGCGGGAAAATCGCCCGCGACAAAACTTGGCGCGCCGGTCAGGTCCGCGGCCGCGAGCCGTTCTGCTTCTCTTTCAGTGAGCGGGAGCGGCGCATGCCCCTCGCCCGAGCAGAGCGCGGCCAACGCCCCGGCGCTCGTATCGCGCAGCTGACGCAAGGCGCCAAGCACGCTCGCGCGTGGCGTTTCGTCGCCCATCATAAACGCTGATGAAGCGCGCTTGCGCTGCGCGTCGTAGACAAGCGAAGCGATCGCGGCACGGTCTTTCGCGCCCGCGAACCGGTGCGAGAGAGCCCAGTCCTTCAGCGCATCGGCGGCGGGCCTTTTGCGGGCTTCGATTTCCGCCACGACTTCAATCGCCGCGCTGATGCGAGCGCCAGGGGTCATTTCGAACGAACCATCGTGGCGCTCCAATCATGGACCGGAAAGAGGGCGGACGGCGAAGAGCTGCCACGTCAAGAACAAGGCGATGGCGCCAACAATGAAGAGCTCTCCGTCAAACGGCAGGTAAGGCATCGCCCCCGTCCGCAAATCGTACTTCGGCAGAATCAACGGTTTGACCCGATGTTCTTGCTTTCCATGGGCGCTTGCCCTCTGTTTTCCGAGGCCCTGCCGTTTGTCTGGGTTCAGAAAGATACGAGACGGTGGCTTGAGCAAGGGGAAGGGGTCTCCTGAGAGTTACGAATCAACCAACTTCAGGAGACCCCCCATGCTATTTGTTGGCCTGCCCGGACATGTTATCCGAAACGGCCGGGCGGCGCCGCGTCTTCTTGCGGCGAAGGTTCCAGGTATCGAAGCCGCGAGGAGACGCGGCGCAGCCGCTCGCTGGCGCAGAGCCATGGTCGATGGACTCACCGCCGAACAGGCCGCGCACGCCGCCGGCTTCCCGCGCGCCACACTCTACCACTGGGAAAAAAGCCCAAGCCCGAAAGCCGCCGCCCTCACCGGCCGCGCGGGAGGCGCGGGACGAACGAGTTGGCGCGTGCCGTCGAAGATTATCGCAACGACAATCCGATGTGGGGCACGCGCAAGATCGCCATCCTGCTGCGCCGTGAAGGCTTCGCCGTCTCGGTTTCGAGGGAACGCGACTATGAACGATCTGGTTTTCAAGCTCGCGGACGAGCGCTCGTCGTAGCGCGTCATGTATTCCCTCGCCGAGGTCCTGCTCTTTCTGCCGCGTACGACAATTTGCTCTTGCGACGATTTCGGCGAGATTGCCGCCCGGGCGAGAGCCATCTCGCCGTTCAGCGCCGCTTCTTGGAAATTCACTTCGGCATTCCCAACCGCATAGATCCGATCCTGTTCGGGCGCTGTTTCGAGAGCTGGATCGCGGCGCTCTGGCCGGAGCGGCACGACATCATCGCCATCGACGGCAAGACGGCGCGCAGCGCAGGGCGACAAGCGCAAGGGGCTGAAGGCGCTGCACACGCTCAGCGCCTATGCGGCGAACGCGCAACTAACGCTCGCCCAGCTCAGCGTGCCTGAGAAGACCAACGAAATCACCGCCTGCCGAGCTTGTCGAAGGACCCGAGTTGCTCGACCTGCTCGCCGAAGCCGGTCAGCTCGAAGGCGCGCTGGTCACCATCGACGCGATCGGCTGTCAGGTCGAAATCGCCGGCAAGATCGTCGCCCATGGCGCGCCGATCATCTCCTCGCTCTCAAAGGCAATCAGCCCACGCTCGAAGCCGATGTCGAAAGCTATTTCTAATAGCGCCGGCGGAGGAGCTCGTCGTCAAGACGACGATCGAGAGGGCCATGGCCGCATCGAGACGCGGGACCCACACACGGCCGCAAGCGTCGTGGACTGGATCGGCTGCGGCCGCAGCCATCCCGGACAGCCCCGCTTCACCAACATAAAGACGACGAATATCCGTACCGTTGCAGCTTTGAGACGCGCTATTGCATCTCCAGCGCGCCGCACGAGCACGACCCGAAAAAATTGCCGGCTTTTTCCATCTGGACGTGCTCTGAGAAAGTCGCGCCGGGGCGCGAAACTCGACTCTTGCGCCCGAGGGACACATCCAGACAAATGAAAGCGCCCGCCGGGGAAGAACGGCGGGCGCTTCTGGCCAGCGAGGGGGCTTGAGAGCGGCCAGAGCCCCGCCGGCGCAACCATGGCATGACAATTACATGATGTCTAACTGCGATCAAACGTCAACTTTCTGTCCAAGTTATGAACCGCGACTTTGAACTTGTCCTTAAATAAGTTGCTCGACTTTTTCGCTATTCAGACATCGGACATATCCGTTGTCTCATGTAGACATGCTCCAACTCCTTGAATCTGAGCGATTCCCGTCGCGTGAATCCAGCATGGGCAAGCGCTCTAGAGCAGTCAAAATTCACGTTTGACCATACCAATTGACCGAACCTTGACCGGACATTGCGTGTCTGGAAATTGCACGACCAGGCAGTGGCCAAGCAGCGACCAAGCGTGACCCCTTTTTGTTTTTGACCGAACCTCGAGCGTCGCCAAGATTCGGCTGTTACAACGCGTGGTCCAAGGCTGATCCGCCACTGGCGCGGAAAAATTCTACCCGCGCATCCCGCCGCCCGAGGACCTAGCCGGACTCAAGCAAGTTTCGTTCCGATTTTTGTTGCAGGGCAGAGATACGAATGAATTTGGCGTCGTCCTCTGGAATTTCGGCGGTGGCTAGGCGCTTCTTGCAAGCCTTGCGCTTGCCGATTCCACTATCATTCACCCGCCTTTCAGTCCCGCGGGGGCCAGAGCGGAAAACCCTGTCCACGTATGAACAAAGTACCTTGTTAGGCTTGTCCGGGACTTGCGCCGCCGCGAATCAAAGCCGCGCGGAGGCAGAAGCGCCGGACCGGCAAACAATTCATTTTGACGGAAACAACAGCCTACGGGCGAGCCGCTGGATTGGTTGGGGGGAGCGCCGGCTGATTTGCTGGACGCACCGATTGAGTATGTCGAACCGGCGGACTTCACGCGAAAACCTAGGCTCTAGCGGCTCGATCTGCTTGGCGAAGCGGGCCTTCACCCATTCATACAACTCGATGTCATATTGGTTCAACGTTTGAAGGCGATTCCGTGCAGCCTCTGACACGGCTGCCAGCTTGGGCCGGTTTGGGTTGTCGTTGAGAATTCGGAACAAGACCCGATTGTAAGGCCACCCATAAAGCCGCTTGAGGAACCACACGAGTGCCACGAATTCCTCCAGCGGAGCCGCGGCGATAAATCGTTCCTCGACGTTGCGCGTGGCCATTTCGAGATGGCGCCGCTCCACGGAGGAGCTCGTGCTCGAGATTGGCTGGCTTTCGAGATCCCAAGGCGCGTCGAGTTCTGGGCAGCCGCTCAGCATGCGTACCTGCTGGTTGTCGTGATATAGACCAATCCCGCTATCCAAATATTGTTCAAGCGTCAGATCCTTGAGGAACCGGTGGAAGGGTAGGTGGCTATATCTGCGAATGTGAAAAAAAGTGGAAATGACCCGATCCACCGGATGGCGCACAATTGTGAAAAATTTCGATGGCCGATCGAAAATAGTATCAACGTCCATGGCACAGGCGGAGGGAATCATGCAACGAACCGCACGCTGCTTCTCGACCGGAAGCAGACGGAATTTCCCCGCAATTCTGGGGGTGGATCGCAGCATAAGAGCCGTATCGCCATGCTCAAGTTCGGGGTTGAAGTGTTGATCGGGGAAGCTGTGCGCGAGAATCGCCTCCATCGTCTGGCCGCCCGTTTTCGGGATATGAAGGAATATCAGGACTTGAGGCGGAGCGAGGCCGGGAATACCTGCGCCAGAAGAACCGAACACCATTGCGACATGCCCTCGCGACGAAATTAATCATTGGCACCGGCCTCCATGCCATCCAAAGCGGTCACTCGGCCGCCTCGGTGGCCTTCGCCAAAGGCCGCCGTTTCAGAAACGCGCGCAAATAGCGCCCGGTGTGGCTTTTACTCGCCCGCATGATGTCCTCGATTGGGCCGGCCGCGACAATCTCGCCGCCAGCATCGCCGCCCTCGGGACCAAGATCGATGATCCAGTCGGCCGTTTTCACGACCTCGAGATTGTGTTCAATCACGACGACCGTGTTGCCTTGATCGACTAGTTCCTGCAGCACCTCGAGGAGTTTTGCGACGTCGTGGAAATGCAGCCCGGTGGTTGGCTCGTCGAGAATGTAGAGCGTGCGGCCGGTCGAGCGCTTCGATAGCTCCTTGGCGAGTTTAACCCGCTGCGCCTCGCCGCCGGACAAAGTGTTGGCCTGCTGCCCGACCTTGACATAGCCGAGGCCCACGCGGGCGAGCGTCGCCAATTTCTCGCGTATCGACGGCACTGCCTTAAAGAGGTTTGCGGCTTCCTCGACCGTCATGGCGAGCACCCCGGCAATCGATTGGCCGCGATATTTCACCTCGAGCGTCTCGCGATCGTAGCGCTTGCCCTTGCAGACATCGCAAGTGACATAGACGTCGGGCAAAAAGTGCATCTCGATCTTGATCACGCCGTCGCCCTGGCATGCCTCGCAGCGCCCGCCCTTTACGTTGAAGGAGAAGCGCCCCGGCTGGTAGCCGCGCGCCTTGGCTTCGGGGAGCCCCGCGAACCATTCCCGGATCGGCGTGAAGGCGCCGGTATAGGTCGCCGGATTTGAGCGCGGCGTACGCCCGATCGGGGATTGGTCGATATCGATGACCTTGTCGAGAAGTTCGAGACCCTCGATGCGCTCATGTGGCGCTGGATGTTCGAAGGCGCCGTTGAGCCGCCGCGCGGCGGCTTTGTAGAGCGTATCGATAATGAGGGTCGATTTGCCGCCGCCTGAAACCCCGGTGATGCAGGTGAAAACGCCGAGCGGGATCATGGCCGAGATATTTTTGAGATTGTTGCCATGGGCTTTGACGATGGCGAGCTTGCGGCCGGGCTCTGGCCGGCGCCGGCGCCGCCGCGCGGCAACTTCAAGCGCTCCGGTCAAATATTGCCCCGTCAGCGAATTCTTGCCGGCCATGATTTCGGCGGCGGTGCCTTGCGCCACGATCTCGCCGCCGTGAATGCCGGCACCGGGGCCGAAATCGACGACATGATCGGCGGCAAGAATGGCGTCCTCGTCATGTTCGACGACAATTACAGTGTTGCCGAGATCGCGCAGCCGCCGCAAGGTTTCGAGAAGCCTCGCATTGTCGCGCTGATGCAGGCCAATGGACGGTTCGTCCAGCACGTAGAGCACGCCGGTCAGGCCAGACCCAATCTGCGAGGCGAGCCTGATGCGCTGGCTCTCGCCGCCAGACAGCGTGCCGGACGCGCGGGAAAGCGTGAGGTAGCCGAGACCAACATCGACCAGGAACGAAAGCCTGTCGGAAATCTCTTTCAAAATGCGAGTGGCGATCTCGCGCCGTTTTGCGTCAAGCTGCGGGGCCAGCGTGGCAAACCACTCTTGTGCGCCGCGCACGGAAAGCGCGGTCAGTTGACTGATGTGGCAACCCTCGATCTTGACCGCGAGTGCCTCCGGCCGCAGCCGCGCGCCTTCGCAAACGCCGCAAGGCGTAGCCGTCATATAGCGGGCGATATCCTCGCGCGCCCATTCGCTCTCGGTCTCGTGATACCGCCGCTCAAGATTGCCGACGACACCTTCGAAGGGCTTGACGATATCGTAGGACCGCGAGCCGTCGTCATAGGTAAAGCGCACCGCCTCTTCGCCCGAGCCATGGAGGATCACATCGCGTGCTTGCTGCGGGAGCGTCTCGAAACGTGTGTCGAGGCGGAACTTAAAATGTCTTCCGAGCGCTTCGAGGGTTTGCAGATAATAGGGCGAGCCTGAGCGGGCCCAGGGAGCGATGGCGCCACGACGCAAGGTGAGTTTTGGATCGGGGACAATGAGCCCAGGATCGACAGTTTGCTCCTGCCCAAGGCCGCCGCAATGCGGGCAGGCGCCGAAAGGGTTGTTGAAGGAAAAAAGGCGCGGCTCGATTTCGGGGATGGTGAAACCGGACACCGGGCAGGCGAATTTCGCCGAAAAGACAATGCGCTTGGGCGCGCCGTTTTCGTCCTTCTCGCCGGCATATTCGGCGATCGCTATGCCGTCGGCGAGTTCGAGCGCGGTCTCAAAACTTTCCGATAATCGCGCCTCGATCCCAGGCCGCACCGCGATCCTATCGACCACGACATCGATGTCGTGCTTGAGCTTTTTGTCGAGTTGCGGCGCGTCGGCGATCTCGTAAAATTCCCCGTCGATCTTTAGGCGTTGAAAGCCGCGCTTCATGTATTCGGCGATTTCCTTGCGATACTCGCCCTTGCGGCCGCGAATAACGGGTGCGATCAGATAGAGTCGCGTGCCCTCGGGCAGCACCCTTACCCGATCGGCCATCTGGCTCACCGTCTGGCTTTCGATGGGAAGCCCCGTCGCCGGGGAATAGGCAATCCCGACGCGCGCGAAAAGCAGCCGCATGTAATCGTAAATCTCGGTGACGGTGCCGACCGTCGAGCGCGGGTTCTTCGACGTCGTCTTCTGCTCGATGGAAATCGCCGGCGACAGGCCGTCGATCTGATCGACATCCGGCTTTTGCATCATTTCCAAAAATTGGCGGGCGTAGGCGGAAAGCGATTCGACATAGCGGCGCTGGCCTTCGGCATAGATCGTGTCGAACGCAAGCGAGGATTTGCCAGAGCCGGAAAGGCCAGTGAAAACAACGAGCTTGTCGCGCGGAAGAGTGAGGTCGATGTTTTTGAGGTTGTGCTCGCGCGCGCCGCGAATTCTTATCACGCGGCCTTCGAGCAGGGTTTCCGGCGGCTCCACGGGCTGTGTCCGTCCGGGCGAAGTTTTGGACGTTGCAAAAAAATCAGGCGCGGGGCTGGGCGCGCCAACTGCCCGGCCAGAACCGGCGCCCGCTTTTGCTGTCTTCATCGATCTCGTCTGAATACCGTGTTGCGCGGACGTTGGGAAACCCGTTCGGCGGGAGCAAAAACCTAGTCCCAATGTAGCGGGCTTGGCGGGGTTTGCCACGGAATTTCGGCGAAACCCGAGCGTTGCACCCGTGTTTTCCCCGTTCGCAGCGGCCACCATGCGCGAAAAGCCGCGGCCGAATTTTGGTCGCTGGAACCCGCGCCAAAAATCCGCTCGGCGTCTGTCAGGCTGCACGTGGACTCAACCCGATTGGGTGATGTGGCTCACCGGCGAATTCCGTACTTTACTTTGCGTTAAGGTTAAGAAATCCTTGGCGCCAGCGAGCCCTCGGGTTCGATGAAATGGCAAGCAAGTGAAATCGCTCAATTTTCCATAGGGACGAACAAAGGGAGGGTGTGTCATGCATAGTAATAACAGCAAGCGAAGCCGCGCTGCTTGGGCGCGGGGATTTATCATTTTAGGTGCGGCGCTAGGACTAGGCTTGAGCGCCCAGCCGACGGAGGCGGCGCCCTTCGCCTATGTGGCAAATCTAAGCGCACACACTGTCGCAGTGATCGACACGGCCAGCAACATAGTGGTGGCCACGATCCCGGTGGGGAGTGGCCCCGGCGGGGTCGCCGTCACTCCGGACGGGAAGCACGCCTATGTCACGAATATACTCAACTACACCGTTTCGGTCATCAACACCGCCAGTAACACGGTGGAGGCCACCGTCACGGTGGGGTATGGTGCCAGTGGGATCGCGATCACCCCGGATGGGAAACACGCGTATGTGGCCAATAACGGCGTAAACACTGTCACAGTGATCGACACGGCCAGCAACATAGTGGTGGCCACGATCTCGGTGGGGGTCAGCCCCTTGGGGGTAGCCGTCACCCCGGATGGCCAACACGTATATGTGGGGAATTTTAACGCCAACACCGTATCGGTGATCGACACGGCCACCAAGACGGTGGTCGGCTCCCCGATTTCAGTGGGGACTAACCCCAGTGCTGTAGGCGCCGCCCCGGATGGAAAACAGGTCTACGTTACGAATCAAAGCTCCAACACTGTCTCGGTGATCGAGACGGCCACCAACACGGTGGTGGGCACGCCTATCTCGGTGGGATCTGGCCCAAGTGGGGTCGCCATCACCCCGGATGGGCAACGCGCCTATGTGACGAATCAAGTCTCCAACAATGTCTCGGTGATCGACACATCCAGCAATACGGTGGTGGCCACGATCCCGGTGGGGAGTAACCCCACAGGGGTAGCAATCACCCCGGATGGGACCCGCGCCTATGTGGCGAATTTAGGCTCCTTCCCTAACAGT
>JBQTKC010000115.1:0-2013 GCA_052386575.1 Beijerinckiaceae bacterium | reverse complement strand
GGTGCTGCGGCGATCACCCTCAATCTTTCCGAAGTCGCGATCCACGGCACGAGCCCGAGCATGCGCCGATCCGTCGGCACGGCCGCTTCCTACGGCTGCATCCGGATGTATAATGAGGATGTCGTGGATCTTTATCATCGCGTCGAGGTCGGGACACCGGTCGTCGCCATTCCATAAGACGCTCCATAAGATCCCTTTATTTCGATCGAAGATCGGTCTAACTCTTTCTGCCAGCGTGACTTTATCCCTCGCGCCGGCGTCTATCGCGCGACCTGTTCGAAGTGGCTGCTTGGAGGGATTGCCGGCTAGTTGGGTTCGGCGTAGAGTTGCCCGCGCGTGGTTCGGCGATCCCGGCGGCCATTCGCATCGCCCCACGCGCGCCGCGCGTGCTAGTTGGCCGTTTGCAAGGAGAAATCGGTGGAAGCAAAGGCCCTCGATCGTAGTGATCTCGCCAGCCAGATCATCGACGTGATCGTCAAGGAAGGAATGGTTGACCGCGAGAAAGCCACCTTGGATGCGACGATTGAAAGCCTCGATCTGAAATCGATCGACGTCGTGATGATTTTGACGGCGATCGAAGAAAAGTTTGACGTCTATATTCCCATGGATGGCCCATTCCACGAGGCAAAAAACATCGGCGAT
Organism: Beijerinckiaceae bacterium; assembly: GCA_052386575.1. Lineage (GTDB taxonomy): Bacteria > Pseudomonadota > Alphaproteobacteria > Rhizobiales > Beijerinckiaceae > Methylocapsa. The sequence continues at coordinate 1,371 of JBQTKC010000115.1, read as the reverse complement.
TTGGTCGATGCCATCGCTGCTCATATCGGCAAAGACAAAAGCTGAATGCCTGACGCGCGGCGAATCGTCGTCACCGGCATGGGAGCTGTTTCCGCCGCCGGCGTTGGCGCGCCGGCTCTCTGGCAAGCCGCGCGCGACGGCCGTTCCTGTGTCCGCGAAGCACGCTTCCCAAGACCCCACCGGGGCCGCATAAAAATCGCCGCGCAGGTCCAGGATTTCGATCCCGCATCCTATCTCACCGCTGCCGAAATACCGTTCTGCGATCCGGTCACGCAATATTTGCTGGTGGCCGCCGACGAGGCGGTCGCCCAGGCGGGACTTTCGTCCGCCAGACCCTTCGGTCCGCGCACCGCGACCATCGTCGGCACGGGCATTGGCGGCATGCACACCGTGGAAAACGGGCTTTATGTGACGCTAGTCGAGCAAGGGCGTCTTGAACCATTGACAGTCCCCCGTCTGATTCCCAGCGCGCCTCCCTCCCAGGCGAGCATCCGCTTTGGAGCGACCGGGCCATGCTTCGCGGTGGCGAGCGCCTGCTCCTCGGCGACTCAGGCAATCGGAATGGGCTTCCACCTCATCCGCTCCGGGCTCGTTGATTGCGCCATCGTCGGCGGAACCGAGGATTGCATTACCAATAGCACGATGCTGGCTTGGGAAGTTCTACGGGTGCTCACGCCAGATGCCTGCCGGCCTTTTTCCAAGGGCCGCAACGGCATGGTCATTGGCGCGGGCGCCGCTGTGTTCATACTTGAAGAAGCGGAGCTCGCCCGCGCGCGCGGCGCCGAAGCGCTCGCCGAAATCGCCGGCTACGGGACCTCGTCCGACGCCAAGGATCCGGTGCGTCCCGATGCGCAAGGAGCGGCCGCGTCCATGCGGTACGCGTTGGCCGACGCCAGGTTGGAAGGCGAGGCAATCGATTACGTCAATGCGCATGGAACCGGGACGACCGCCAACGACTCCACGGAAGCAGAGGCACTGCGGCTTGTCTTCGGCAATCGGCTGCCGATCCTTCCGGTTTCTTCGACGAAGCCCATCCATGGACATGCTCTGGGCGCCGCGGGCGCGCTCGAACTTGTCGTGACGATCGGAGCCATTCGCGAAAATGTTGCCCCGCCAACCATCAACTGGCGCGAGGCCGACGCCAAATGCCCCATCGATGCCGTGCCCAAGGAAGCGCGTCCGCTGCCGATCCGCGCGGCGCTGTCCAATTCCTTCGCTTTCGGCGGCATCAACGCCAGCCTCGTTGTGCGGCGCGCGGCTTGAACGGGCGGGGCCACGTGCAACCGCTTGGCTCCGGCTTTGCGCTAGAGGCAAGCGCGTATACGTTCATTCGCTTGCCGCCAATCCGGGTCCGGACGGACCGCGGCGAGG
>JBQTKC010000114.1:0-5395 GCA_052386575.1 Beijerinckiaceae bacterium | reverse complement strand
GTCGCGATGGGTGCCGCGGCCCGGCCTTCGTGACGGCGGCTACGCCGCCGTCCCAGGACGAGGGGTAGCTGAGGTGGGGAGTGTACCCTCTATGCAACAGCCTTAACCGTAAGAAACACAACACTAGCTGGAACGATTGATAGCTTGCACGCTTGGCTTGACTCAAGGCTCGGCAATTTGCCTTGATCTAGGCGCGAACGAGGCCGATGCAACCCGCGTCTGGCCAAAAACTCCCGATCCAGACGCCGTCGCATCACCTTTCGATTAGCGGAACGCCGTGCCGATGTCCCTTCCCTACCCGAGCATCGATCCCGTGCTGATCGCGATCGGACCATTGCCGATTCGCTGGTATGCCTTGGCTTATATCGCGGGGCTTTTGCTCGGCTGGGCCTATGCGCGGGCGTTGGCAAAGCACAAGGCCTTTTGGGGCGGCGCGGCCCCCCTCGATCCCTTGGACATCGACGATCTCCTCCTCTTTGCGGCGTTGGGGGTCATTTTAGGCGGAAGGCTCGGCTATGTATTCTTCTACAATGCGGAGTATTACCTTGCCCATCCGGCCGAGATTTTCGCTGTTTGGAAAGGCGGCATGTCGTTTCATGGCGGCCTCGCCGGAACCGCTCTCGCGATCTATGTACTCGCCAAGCGCAAGAAAATACCGGTTCTGAGCCTTGCCGATGTCTGCGCCGCCGCGGTTCCAATCGGGCTTTTTCTCGGCCGCCTCGCGAATTTCATCAAGCCGGAACTTTGGGGAAGGCCTTCGAGCGTGCCTTGGGCGATGGTTTTTCCCGGCGCCGGGCCGAGCCCCCGCCACCCGAGCCAGCTTTACGAGGCGGGCCTCGAAGGGATTGTCCTCTTCCTTGTGCTTTATATCGCGGTTCAATTGGGCGCGCTGCGGCGGCCGGGACTTGTTGCCGGGCTTTTTGCCGCTGGCTACGGTATCGCGCGCATAACTTGCGAATTCTTTCGCGAACCGGACCCGCAGCTCGGCTTTCTGTTCGCCGGCGCGACCATGGGCATGCTGTTATCACTACCTTTGATCGCAATAGGCATTGGTTTTATTGTCCGCGCTTACCGGCGATCTTCGGGCCGTCGCATGGATAGGTCCGCATGAACCCGCTTGAAAATCTCATCCGCGAGACGATCGCCGAGAATGGACCGATAAGCATCGAGACCTACATGTCCCTTGCGCTGACGCATCCGGTGCATGGCTATTACGCCGCCAAAATGCCGTTGGGAGAGAGTGGCGATTTCACCACCGCGCCGGAAATCAGCCAGATGTTCGGTGAATTGATTGGCCTGTGGTGCATTGCGGTTTGGCGCGCCATGGGCGAACCGAGACCCGTTCTGCTCGCCGAATTGGGCCCAGGGCGCGGCAGTTTGGTAGCGGACGCTTTGCGCGCCGCGCGCATTGCGCCGGATTTTCTTGGCGCATTGGAATTGAATCTTGTCGAGACAAGCGAAGTCTTGCGGCAATGCCAGCGCGTGGCGCTGAAAGGTTCGCGGGTTGCGGCGCGCTGGCGCAACAGCGTGGAGGAGCTGTCCAGCGGCCCCGCGATCATCGTCGCCAATGAATTTTTCGATTGTCTGCCGGTGCGCCATTTCGTCCGTGGGCCAGATGGCTGGCACGAGAGGCTCGTCGGACTGGATGGCGAAGGACGCTTGTGCTTTGGCCTTGCGCCGGACGCTGAGCCCGGCCTTGCCGCGCCGGGCGAAAGCGGGCGGGTGTATGAGGCCGGTGTGGCGGCCGCGCGTTTGATGACGCAGCTGGCGGCGCGTATCGCCGGGCAGGGCGGCGCGTTGCTCGTTGTCGACTACGGCTACGACACGCAAGGGCGCGGCGAAACCTTGCAGGCGGTGAAACGGCATCGTTTCGCCAATCCCTTGCGCGATCCCGGCGAAGCCGACCTCACCGCGCATGTCGATTTTCGCGGCCTTTCCCGGGCCGCGCGGGCAGCGGGAGCGGAAGTTCACGGCCCCGTCCCGCAAGGCGAATGGCTGGCCCGTCTCGGCATCCATGAACGCGCCGCGACGTTGCGGCGCCACGCGGACGAGCGCCAGCGCGCGGCCATCGATTCGGCGCTCCTGCGCCTGGCAGGCAATGGGGTGGCCGATTCCGGCGCCGATATGGCGCGGCTTTTTAAGGTGCTTGCGGTGACCGCTCCCGGCCTTGCCGCCCCGCCGGGGTTCGAGACGGCGCTCACGTGAAGCAAAACACGGCAATCTCACTACGCGCAACCGTTCTCGACGCGCCGGGCCTCGCCCATCGGTTTTTTACGCGCCACGGCGGGGTTTCTACCGGAGTTTATGCCTCCCTGAACGGGGGCGTTGGGTCAAGGGACGATCCACAAGCCGTCGCCGAAAACCGGCGCCGGATGGCGGCCCATCTTGGCGTCGATCCGGCGCATTTTTTGGTGCCTTACCAGGTTCATTCGGCAAAGGCGCTGATTGTGACAGAAGCCTTTGCCGAGCGCCCGCGGTGCGATGCACTGGTGACGTCCGCGCGAGGTCTGGGGCTCGGCGTTACCGGCGCCGATTGCGGCATGATCCTGTTCGCCGACCGGCAGGCGGGGGTGATCGGCGCCGCCCATGCCGGCTGGCGGGGGGCGCTCGCCGGCGTGCTTGAGGCAACACTCGACGCGATGGAAACTCTTGGCGCTCACCGCGCTTCGACAGCGGCCGCTCTTGGCCCCGCCATCGCGCGGAAAAGTTACGAAGTCGGCGCGGAATTTGCCGAACAATTCATCACCGCGTCGGCCGTCCACGCGAGTTTCTTTTCCGCCTCGCCGCGGGACAAGCGTTTCCTGTTCGATCTGCCGGGCTTTATCGCCATGCGGCTGCGGCTCGCGGGCATCGGGTCTTTCGAGGATGTTACGCGCGACACTTATGCCGAGCCGGAGTTATTTTATTCCTACCGCCGCTCGGTGCATGAGAGCGAGCCGGATTACGGCCGCCAGATCGCCGCCATCGCGCTTGTTTGACTACAATCAAGCCACTGCTTTCACGACGATCTGCTGCGGCGCCGCCGCAGGCTCGGCCGGTGCGCCGGCCCCGTGCGATATTGGCGGGAATTTGCTCACCCTTCATGACAAGGGCAAGTGACTGTCTTGGCTGTCAAGTGTGATCCGGTGATGGGGATTGTGGTCCGCGCCGGCTGGCCGCGTCAATCGGGATAATGGTGCGCCTCGCGACGCCGCCCCTCTCACACCACCGGGCATACGGTTCTAGCGAGCGGCGCTTCATAGAGCGTCGCCAGAACGATCCTAATCGTCAACGCTAGCGGCACCGCCAAAATCACCCTGGGATGCCGAACAAGACTCCGTATGTAGGCGATTGCCGCGCCGATCACTGAGTGGGTGGTGGAGCCAGGCGGAATCGAACCGCCGACCTCTTCAATGCCATTGAAGCGCTCTCCCAACTGAGCTATGACCCCGAACTATCCGCAATTAAGCGTATTCCCTCCGCTTGGGCTGGAATCTTTCCGTCGGCGGTCCCGCAATGAGCGGAATGCGCGGCGGCTCTATAGCCTCAACCGCCGCGCTTCACAAGCCAAACGTCAGCGTTCTTCTTCGTCTCCGATCTCGCCGTCGATTAGATCGCCGACGTCGGCATCCTCTTCCTCTTCCTCGAGGAACGTATCGTCGACGGCTTCGATCTCGGTATCGTCGCCCGCCGCGGCCGCGACCTTGTCCTCTCCCGAATCGGCCTCTTCGAGCGAAACCAGCACGGTTTCCGAGCTGGCCGGCGAGTCTTCATCTTCGGCCACCGCCGCGTGATGAGCCACGCGCGAAATCGGCGCGGCGTGAAAAATCGCCCTGCATTTCGGACATGTGACGGGCGATTTGTTCAGATCAAAGAACCGCGCGCCGCAGTCTTGGCATTGACGCTTATTACCTAATTCGGGTTTGGCCACGGAACCTTCCTCTGCAAGGGGGCGGAAGCCTGCCGGTGCCGGGGCCGCCGCCGCGATACTTTGCGGTCCGGTTAGTGTTGCTAGACGCTTCTGTCAATTGCAAGTTGAACCCAAAATCCGGACAGGGATTTTGGCGGGACCGCTCGGCGTGGGCTGAGGGACTGATAATGATTCGCGCCGCTTGGGAATCCTCTCCCGATTCCGCCTTCTCGGGGCGCCTAGCGCGCTGGAATGGACTCTGATTGTTTCGCGGAGCTGCTTGGCCGCTATCGCGTTTACCCCGATTCGGACGCCTGGTTGATCACGGTTGATCGCGCGAATTTTCGCAAACTTCGTGCAGATGCGACGATCAACGACACCATAGTTGCGATCCAAGCGCCGAGCGCCACCCAGGCCACCGCATGCGACAACACCCGCATTGGTGGATAATCATCGGCCAGCGAAAGACGGTCCGTTGCGACAGCATACATTCCGAGCGGAAACACAATGCTCCATAACATCGGGGTGTAGGTCAGCGGAATACGGCGTGCACCATGTTTCCAAATGCCGAACATGACGAGGAGCGGGATCCACCAAGTTCCCCATGCCCAAATGGTAAAGCTGGCGCCGTCAACGAACGGCCGCATGGCGTGCAGAAAATCCGGCCGCGGCCCGTATTGGACCAGCAAACACCCGGCATTTGCGCTGATTGCGGCCGCGCCCATGACCACCCAAAGAGCTGGGGTCAAATCTTGGGGCCGGACAGGCATGTAAGAGATTCGATAGGCGAAATGAGCGATGAAAATCCCATAAAGAACCAGTCCTATTCCCCACAACGCATGAAGGAGGACAAAAATCGCGTTCCCAGGTTCGCCGGCTGTTGCCGCCACATGCACGCCAAGAAGTACCAAAGATTGGGCGCCCACGATAGCAAGTAGCTCACCGCCGTGAACAACGAGATCGGCTCCCCCTGCAGCATTGCGGAAAATCAGCAAGCCGGAACTGAAATAGCTGAGGACAACGAAGGTAGCAAATGCCAATAGCCACAACAGCAGAGGGATCGTCGCAAATCCGCGCAGGGCGATCTGGACGCCAAGAACGTCGGATGCCGCAACAAACGTAAAAAACGAATATACGAGGCGCGGGTTGGCAAGGTCGCTCCACAGCGCGGCGCGGGAGCCGGTCGCTCGAATGATAGTGGCGAGAATAAGCCACGGATAGACAAAAAGGTTCACGCGAAAGAGCACGTCTGACAATACACGCTGGCCCTCCGCAAACATGGCATTTGACGTAATTCCCGTCGCCATTACAATTGCAAAGCAGCCTGCATCGAGGTCAGAGACCTCGCGATCTGTCCAGGCAAGCACAGCGCGCAAGAGGTTAAAATTGTGCCTTTCAGTCGGACGAGAATGCACTTCGGCGCTCCGGCTGGATCCGTATAGTACGCCCATCGAACAAATGTTTCGAATGAACGCACTGGCCGCCGCGAATTCGCTTGGCACTCCA
>JBQTKC010000113.1:0-20537 GCA_052386575.1 Beijerinckiaceae bacterium | reverse complement strand
GACTCCCCAAAGGATGGGGCTCGGAATGCCAATGAAATGGAGGCCAACGGCGATGATGGTGCCGAACGATGCGTTGACAAGGGTTTGAATCAAAAAAAAGCGGCTGAGCCGCCCCGCCGCGTCATTCATCGCCAAGGTCGTGCGGTGCAAATCGCTCGATCCGGCAAGTCTGATGAAGCGGTTGCGCAAATCCTCGCGTTGCAAAAGTACGAAGATGACGTAGATGACGACGATGAGGATCGTCACCAGAGACGAAAGCGCGTTTTCGGCGATGGTTTCCACAATGGCCAAAGGCCCCCACGCCGCCTCGTGAACCTCGACCGGAACAGGCCGCTTGGCTTCCTGACCTTCGCTCAGCGGGTTCTTTGGCTGGTCCGCGGGCGCGCTCAAAGGCGCTGGGCGATGCGAATTGATTTCGCCAGGGTTTTTCGGCGCCGCTTTCGCCTTCGAGCGCTCCGGCTCCGGCTTGCGAACCTCGGCCGGGACTGTCCGCTTGGTTTCTTGACCCTCGGTCAGCTGGTTCTTTGGTTGATCCGAAGGCGAGGGTGCGCTCGACTTGAATTCCCCTAGACGTTGCAGCGCGGCCGAAACTTTTGCAAAGAGGGCGTTATCGGCGGCGGCATCGCGCAACTTGATGATCTTGGCATTCACCGTCGCCTGGTATTTCGGCAGATCCGCGGCCAGTGCAGAAACTTGCTTGGTCAAAACGGCGCCGGCCAAGAGTGCAATTACCAGCGCCGCAAGCACGACGATCAAGACGGAGGGAACACGACCCAAACCCCAGCCTCGCAGCAGGAGGACTGGCGGCGACAAGACAAAACTCACCGGAATTACGATCGCGATCGGAATGAAGATTTCGCGCCCGGCATAAAGCGCTGCCACCACGAGCGCGACCACGAAAAGAGAGGTAAGTATTTCTAGCGTGCGCGCTTGATCGGGCACCGGCCGGAGACCGGCTGGCGGACTTCCGAGAAAATGGCTCATTCCATCGCGAAGGCGGTTGCTGGCACCTACACTCGGCTTGTTTTCGTTATTGGGTCTGTTGTTGGACGTATCCATGCGGCGCGTATCCGGAGCGGCTACTTTGCCGACGTTCCCGATCGTAGTCCTTGCGCTGGTGCATACCATATGCGCATCCAGCAGCCGCTCCAATTCCGCCATGTCCCGTGAAATTACCGGCTATCCCGCCGGCAATCGCGCCCTAGACGCAGCCGCCTGGCCTCGCATCGGCTGGGAAAGCGAACGTCATGGCGGCGGCACGGAATAGACTTGGAATCAAAGGCACCATTTTCATGATGTCCTACTTGTTCAAGCTTTGTAACCGTTGAGGTGCCAATTGGTTCATGCTCCGCACGCGATTTCATTATTAGCGGTGCGGCGCGTTCCGGATTGACGCCGGCGCTTGCTCGCGAATGCCGGAACCGGCGTCTCGGACCGGAACGCACTTTGCGACGGAGGGTCTGAAACGGCCATCACGTCTCCGTGATGCGCGGATGCGCGCTCGCGGAGGTGGTTAAGCCTTAGTCCGCGTCATGGTCTATCGCACCAGCGGCCGCGCCGCCGCGCCGCGGCGCCGGTTCCAGAGACGGCGGAACCACAAGGCGAACCACGTGCTAGCGCCGATGATCGCCGCAAAGAAACCTAGGTTGAACCATGGAATCGGCGGCGACTCGTCAGGCGCGCCGCGTTTGATGTTCGTTAAATTCGGCAAGACCGAGAGAATTTGGATGCGCCAGCCGTAATAGGTAATGAGCGCGGTGCCACGCTCGTTCGCGATGGATTGCGCGACCGCCTGGAGCTCGGCCGAATTGAATTTGAAATACCAGGGGAAACCCCAGCGAGTGTCTTCGTTATGAAACACCCGGGGTTTTTGTGTTTCGATGTCCTCGGCGTTGATAAAAAACTCCATATGCGTGGATACATCGGATTTGACGTTGCCGATTGGACGCCTTGTATCTGTTCCAACTATCCGCAATACGTCATGACGCGGCAGGAAGTAGTATAGGAACGCGGCGGTGCCGCCAGCAGCCAGCAAGGCGATTACTAGTGCGATGACGGATAAGCCACGGCGGATCATTGGTATCATGTCGATTGTCCGATCCTTGACAAGGAATGAAAGACCGTCGCCATACTTCCGTGGCGCCAAAGCCCTTGGCGGCCGCGGCAATTTGCTTAACGTCCATGGAAGCCTATAGCGCGCAACCACGGCTGTCGAGAGGGTGTGCGCGTGCTTTGCTGCCGCGCCACATTCGGCACTATCGTCATCACCACGATATGAGCGTAAACAGGCCCTGGCGATTGTAAACGGGCCTAATAAAATAGCGCTTTCCGGCATTTTCAGTTTTACGGACGGGCATCGCGCGCTTGCCTCGCGCGCACCCTTGGCAGATAAGAGCGGACCGCCGACGGAGATTCGTGTGCCTTCACTCATAAAATTTCTTCTGCTCGCCGGCATTCTGGCGGGGATCGTTTATGCCGGCATGCTGGCACTTGTCACCTTCGTCGAGCCGCAGCCGCGCGAGATGAGCCAAACGATCCCCCCCGCGCGGCTGAACAAATAATGAGTCGCCGGCCTATGAAACGAAGCCTTCCGCGTCCGGTCGAAGCCTTTCTCGAGATGATCGCGGCCGAACGCGGTGCTTCGAAAAATACGCTCGATGCCTATGCCCGCGACCTCGCCGAATATGCCGCAGAACTCGCCCGCGCGGGCAAGACGCCGCAAGACGCCGCGACCGGCGACATTCGCGCTTATCTCTCGAAGCTTGCGGGGCGCGGTCTCAAACCCGCGTCGAGCGCGAGGAGACTTTCCGCGATCCGTCAATTCCACCGGTTTCTCGTTGCCGACGGGCGCCGGGCCGATGATCCGGCGCCGATTGTCGAGGCGCCGAGATCCGGCCGCAGACTCCCCAAAACCCTGTCCGTCGCCGAGGTCTCCCATCTGTTGGCGGTCTCCAAGGAGGGGCTCGACGATAACGCCCGCCCCGCGCCGGAACGGTTGCGCGCGTTGCGCTCGGCCTGCATGCTCGAGCTGCTTTACGAAAAGTGGATGCGTGTTGCGGTACTCGTGAGCTTGCCGTCGAGCGCGGCGCAAACGGCGGAGCCTTTCATCCACATTCGCGGCAAGGGCGGGCGGGAACGGCTGGTGCCGCTGCCTCCCGAGGCGCGGCGGACGATTTTAGCGTACCGCGCGTTTCAAAAGAAAACGGATGCCGGGAGGGCGCCGGGCCCCTGGCTGTTTCCGGCCGAAAGCGCGAGCGGGCATCTCACGCGCCAGGCCTTCGCCCGCGATCTCAAGGCCTGCGCTGCTAGCGCGGGGATCGCAGCCGCGCGGATAAGTCCGCATGTGCTGCGCCATGCCTTCGCCAGCCATCTTTTGCAAAACGGCGCGGATTTGCGCATCGTGCAGGAATTGCTCGGCCACGCCGATATTTCAACGACGCAGATTTATACGCACGTGCTCGACGAGCGGATGAAAGCCATGGTCCGCGACTTGCACCCGCTTTCGGGCGAGTGAGAAGTAGAATTCGGACGCATTGCGCGCAGGGCGTTCCAAACCCGCCAGCCCATGAGCCGCCTCCACGATCCAAACAGGGCGATGAGCTTCAGCGAATTTAACGTTTGGATTTACGCACGGCCACGACGACGAATTGGCCACGCCGGATTAGGGCTCTGGCCATTCATAGACACTGGCGGCAAAGCGCATGATCTCATCGCCTGCCGGATCGCTGGCGGCGACGGCGCGCGCCTGCCGATGACATTTTTTGGCAAAACCGGGAGCGCGGCTGTCGGGCACCCAGATTTGCACCGGACGCAAGCCCGCCGCGCGCATCCTCTGACGATAATCCGCCATTCGCTTTGGCGGCGGTTTTGGGCGGTTGGGCCGAGAGGAACGGACGGGCATTTGTAACTCGCTTTTGTAACATGTTACAAAAAATTCCGCGGCGCGCCACCAACATTCTGCCTGCGATACGCTCACGCTTTAGCGTTCGCGAATAGCCAAGGCCAAGCGGCGCGTGCGAAGGAATTTAGCCGCCGATCTTGGTTCTAACTGTCCGGTAAACCGACTCCGTCATTTCCGCCGCTTGCTCCAGCAGCGCATTGACTTCGGCGATCTGCTTCTCGGCGAAATCGCGATCTTTTATGGCCTTGGCGTTGATGAACACGTTTAAGGCCGCGCTGCGCAGCCCCGCGTTCGCGCAAAGCACGGCGACTCCGGCGTCGCTGATCACATTGAGATTGCCTTTTTCCGCGACAGCGGCGGAAAGGCGAATGACCTCGAAGCAGGCCTTGACGGCGTGCAAGGGGGTCAGCGTTGCATCTTTTAGCGCGGCTTGAATCGCCGCGGTGCGCTTGGCCTTCTCGTCCTCGGTCGCGCGCGGCAGACCATAGGCGCTCATCACGGTATCGAACGCCGTGACGTCCTCTTCGATGGCGCCGGTCAGTTCGGCGCGAAGCCGCTGCGCCTTGGCGTTCACGGCCGCGAGCTCTTCCGAGACCGCTTCATAGTTCTTCTTGCCGATGGTGAGATTGGCGACCATCGAGACGAGCGCCGCGCCGATGGCGCCGGACAGCGCCGCCGCGCCGCCGCCGCCGGGCGTTGGACGTTCGCTGGCGAGTTCGTCGAGAAAGGTTGCGATGGAACTATTCGTTGTCATGCTTGCCGATGTCCACAAAAGTCACGCCAAAACTTTGGCTTGCGCATAGATATTCTCGGCATCGAACACCTGGCCGGAACTTTCGAACAGCTGACCGATGCAAGCGCGATGCAGTTTCAGTTTTAGGCCGCCTAGCCCCAGCGCGCCGATCACGATTTTGCCGTGCCGCTCTATTGCCTTGTCGGTCGCCTCGATGCCGCCGATGCCGAGCGACGGCTGCGCGTTGCAATCGGCGATCAGTTCGATCGCCGGGTCGTTCCGCCAGTCCTTTTCGTCGAGCAACTGGACGCCGATGGCGCCCGCGGCGAACACGATCTGCGCGCCCTTCGCCGCCGCCGCGCGGGCTTTATTGTCGATGGCCTCGATGGGCGCTGGCGCAAAGCCGAAGCGATCGTTGATGGCCTTGCTTGCCTCATCTGCGCGCTGTTTCGAGCGCGAGGTGATCGCGACCGCGGCGCCTTCGATATGCAGCATCGCCGCGGCGCGCATGCCGACCGGGCCGGTGCCGGCGAGCACGACCGCTTTCTTGCCCTTGAGCGGCCTGGCTTTGGCGAGCAGCGCGACGCCGGCCGCCGCCGTGGTGTTGGAGCCATTGCTGTCCAACATCGCCGACACCCTAAAGTTTGCAAAAAAGCGCTGCTTCACCGCCGTGAACAACGCCTCGCCGGCGGTCATGCTGCCGCCGCCGACGAAAATCGCGGTATATTGCTTTTCCTTGGGGCCTCGTGTGTAGATCGCTCCGTCGACCAGCGCGGCGGCACATTCCGGCGTCACGCCGCCATAGCCGATGACGTGATCGGCGCCGCCGTCGTAGCCAACGACCGTGTCGAAGACGCTCGGCGCCGGATCGGTGTCCAACAGGAACAAAAGTTTCTTGGTCATGACGGTCTCGTAAAATTGAAATTGTTCGGCGCGGCGAGGTCAGCCGTTCGCGGCATCGCGCAAGCAGGTGGTGCTTGCCCGCAACTGCTTGCTACAACATTTGTCAGAGTTCGGCTGCCCTGCCAAGCCCTCGCCGCTCGCTCGCGCCGGAGGCCAGCGCCTGGTCGATGGCGGTCAAAACGAGACCGAGGCAATAAAAGACGGCCAGCAAACCAGTTGCGTTCAGCCAGGCCCGGCCAACCCCGAGCGTCGTGACGTCGAAGAAAGGATAAAGATAGGTGCCATCGGCCGCGCCGCGCAGCATGCTATAGAAAAAATACAGAACCGGATAGACAAGCCACCTGGCGGGATCGCTCCATCGCAAGCTGCCCTTGGGCAAAAACACCAGCCAGTATAAGGGGTATAGGAACGGAATCACATAATGCAGCACGATGTTGGTCAAAATCTGCAATCCCTGCGGATCCCATAAACTCCGCAACAGCACCGCATAGACCCCGCCGACCATAATAATATAAACGGCAAGCGCCGTCTGGACGCTTGGCCTGGTCAAGAATTGGTCCGCTTGCGGCCGAGTGCAAAAAACCGTGAGCCCCAGGGCGATAAGGAGAGTGGCCTCTGTCGTGAAATAGCTGAAGAAATTGATAAGAGTTAGCCGGATCGAGTGATCCTTGGCAATTGCCATGTGAATGTCGTAGTAGAGTGAAACGCTCAAACCGAACCAGCAAAGGCCCGCGACAACCGCGGCGCAGTGGCGCTGCCGATTGAGCGGGCGAACCACGCCGCCGGGCATTTCGGCCGTGCCAACACCATGCATTGACGCCTCCCGTTAGACAGGGCACCCTTATTTTATATGACCAATTCTTGAGATTTTGCAAAATAGGCCGGCGCCGCGGCGGACCGGCGGACCGGGCGCATTGATCCTCCACGAAGGCTGACTTCAGCGGCCGCACGCGACGTTCGAATCGATCATCAACATTTGCCCATTTATCTAGACCTTTTTATTTTGGGATAGAATATTGTCAAAAAATCTCTTTCGGAAGACGCCATGGGCCGTCATCGCCGGCTCGTGGTATTTGCGACGGCGGGCAAGGAACCAGCGGCGAGCCAATGACCGGACGGGGCGAAACCAAGTTTCCGCAAAAATTTCAGGCCTGGCGGCGGATTGTCGTAAAACTCTCCGGTGAAGCCTTGATGGGCGCGCGAAGCTATGGCCTTGACCAAGAGACACTGGCACGGATCGCGGCGGACCTGAAGGACGCGGCGGCGCGCCGCGTCGAGGTCGTGGTGGTCGTCGGCGGCGGCAATTTTTTCCGCGGCATTGAGGGCGCGGATAAAGGCATCGAACGGGCCCGCGCCGATTCGATCGGCATGTTGGCGACGGTGATGAACGCCCTTGCCCTCGAATATGCGATCGAGAAGCAAGGCCAGGCGGCGCGGACCCTGTCGGCGCTGCCAATGCCCGCGGTTTGCGAGCCGTATTCGCGCCAGGCGGCATTGCATCATCTTGGCAAGGGCCGGGTCGTGGTTCTCGCCGGCGGCACCGGCAATCCATTCTTCACAACCGATACCGGCGCGGCCTTGCGCGGCGCCGAGCTTTCCTGCGATCTCATTATGAAGGCGACGCAGGTTGACGGAGTCTATACGGCGGACCCGAAGCGCGATCCGTCTGCTACTCGCTACGATCGCTTGACGCATGACGAAGCCATCGCCCAGAACCTCGCGGTCATGGACACCGCCGCGTTCGCGCGTGCGCGCGAGAACGGAATTCCCATAATTGTCTTCTCGATCAAAAAGCCTGGCGCGATCCTCGCTGCCCTCGAAGGGCGCGGCAACGCCACTCTGGTTTCGCCTGGGTAAGTGCGCTACGATCCTCGCATGGCTCATGATTGGGCCGGGCGCATATGGCTGCGGGTGCCAACATGAGCACAGAATTCGATATTTCAGACCTTGGCCGGCGCATGCAGGGCGCGATCGCGACATTGAAACATGAACTGGGAGGCTTGCGCTCTGGGCGCGCCTCGGCCAGCCTTGTCGAACCCGTGCATGTCGAGGCCTATGGGCAAACGATGGCCCTCAATCAGCTGGCGACAATCAGCGTGCCGGAGCCGCGGATGCTTTCGGTGCACGTCTGGGACAAGGCAATGACTGGCGCCGTCGACAAGGCGATCCGCAACGCCAATTTGGGACTTTCTCCAACCGTCGAAGGTCAAGTCTTGCGGATAAGGATCCCGGAACTCAACGAGCAGCGGCGCAGGGAAATGGCGAAGGTCGCGCACAGATATGCCGAGGAGGCGCGCATCGCGGTCCGCCATGTCCGCCGCGATGGATTGGACGTGCTCAAAAAGCTGCTCAAGGATAAGGCGATCGGCGAAGACGACGAAAGGCGCCACGAGAGCGAGGTCCAGAAACTAACGGATCAATTCGTCGGAGAGATCGATTCCGCGCTGAGCGCGAAGGAATCCGAAATTATGCAAGTATGAGCTGTTGTGAACTTTTATTTTGTGGACCGCGGGTTTAGTTTCGCCGGCTGTCCTTGTCGCGGAGCGGGCCAGATGACCTGCGGCGGAGCGGGCTTTTTTGAGAGAGGCGCTGTATGACGGAAAGGGCTGACTTGCATAGGGGTGAGGACGCCAAGGGACGGCGCGGCCGGCGGCTGGCGGCCAGGACATGAACGTGTCATCCTTGATTCTGGATCAGTCAGCGCCTCCCGCGCAGCGGCGGCTGACCGGCGTGCCCGCGCATGTCGGGGTGATCATGGACGGCAACGGACGCTGGGCGGCGCGGCGGGGATTGGCGCGGATCGAGGGGCACCGGCGCGGTTTGGAAGCGCTTCGCGAAACCGTTCGCGCGGCGATCGAATTCGGGCTCGACTATCTGACGGTTTACAGCTTTTCGATGGAGAATTGGAACCGGCCAAACCAAGAGATCGCCGACCTCATGGCCCTTCTGAGGCGCTTTGTCCGCAACGATCTTGATGAACTGCACAAGGCCGGAGTCAAGGTCAGGGTGATTGGCGCCCGGGCCAATCTGCAAGACGATATCCGGGCCTTGCTGGGCGAGGCCGAGGAACGGACAAAGGCCAACAACCGTCTTACCTTGATCGTCGCCTTCAACTACGGAAGCCGGCAGGAGATTGCCGCCGCGGCACGGGCGGTGGCGGAAGCGGTGGCGGCGGGCGCCATCAAGGCCTCCGAAATCGACGAGGCGCTGTTTTCCCGCCATCTCGACACCGCGGGCATTCCCGATCCCGATCTCATCATCCGCACGTCCGGGGAACAGCGGCTGTCGAATTTCCTGATGTGGCAAGCGGCCTATTCCGAATTCGTTTTCCTGCCGATACATTGGCCTGACTTCGACCGGCAGGCTTTTTCGGCGGCCCTGGCGGAGTTTTCGGCCCGCGAACGCCGTTTCGGCGGCGTGACGGGGCAATACCGGAATGGTAAATTGCTGGCCGGCGGGGCAAAAACGTAATTTTTGTCCGCCCGGGTCCTGGGCTGCTTGCCATGCAAAACGATGCCGCCGATGCGCCGCACAAGGACCCGCCGGCGCCGAATTTTTCCGGGCGGCGGAGCTTGGCCGATCTCGGCCCGCGCGTTCTCTCGGCGCTTGTCTTGGCGGCGGCGGCACTGATCTCGGTCTGGCGGGGCGGCCTCGTTTTCGACCTCATCTGGCTTGGCGCTGCTTTGGCGGTCGGCTGCGAATGGCAATATCTGATAGCGGCGCCAAACCGTCCCCTCCGCATTTTTCTTGTTGCCTTGGGGCTCGTTGCTGGCGCCCACTTTGCCGGCAAGGCGTTTTTTGGCGCCGCCTGCTCGGTGCTGTTCGGTTGTGGGCTTGCTGTTGCTTTCGCCGCGGGCCGAGGGCGGAGAATTTGGGCATTTGGCGGGGTCGTCTATGCGGGATTGCTGCTTGTTTCCGCGATCGCGCTGCATGGCTCGGCGGACTATGGGACGAGAGCGATCGTCTGGCTGTTCGCGACGGTGTGGGGCACCGATGTTTTCGCTTATTTCGGCGGCCGGCTGATCGGCGGCGCCAAACTCTGGCCAAGAATTTCGCCCTCGAAAACCTGGTCCGGCACGCTCACCGGCATATTCGCCGGCGCGCTTCTCGGCGCCGCGGCCGGCGCTTATGGCCTTGCCGGTCCCTCGCGGGCCCTGCCCATTTTTGCGCTTGGCCTTGCCGCCGCCGCCGTCTCGCAAGGCGGAGATATCTTCGAATCCTGGGTCAAGCGGTATTTTGGCGCGAAGGATTCGAGCCGCCTGATTCCGGGCCATGGCGGGTTCATGGACCGGCTCGACGGGTTTATCGCCGCTTGCGCCTTCGCCGCCCTTTTTGGCAGCGCGCGGAGGTTACCTTCGATTGCGTCCGGACTGTTCGATTGGTTTTAGGGTGGCCTGCGCGCCGGGGTTCGCGCCCAAATTGTTATCAAAAAGGGTGGCGAGACTTGTTTTTATCGCCGGCAAACCGGTTGATGCCTCTCTTCGCCGAATTCAAACCGCATTTTCAGAGCAAACTGGTGTGACCTATTGCTGCGCCTCCCTCGAACATGCTCTAATTGTAAACCCTGCGCTTTGAGCAACCGGAACGAGGCGGCATGGACAAAGTCATGCGATCGCGGCAATGTCCCAACCCAGACCGCGACGTCCGCAGCGTTGTCATCCTCGGCGCGACCGGATCGATCGGCAAATCGACCGCCGAGATCATTGCCGGCGCGGGCGGCGCGTTCCGGGTCGAGGCCGTCGCCGGCGGGCGGGATCCGCAGGCCTTGGCGAGGCTCGCCCGGGAACTCGGCGCGAAATTCGCCGCCCTCGCCGACCCAAGCGGCTACGCCCAGTTAAAAGAAGCCCTTGCGGGCACTACGATAGAGCCCGCGGCCGGCGAGGAGGCAGTCGTCGAAGCCGCGCTGCGTCCCTCCGACATCGTGATGGGGGCCATCGCGGGAACCGCCGGGGTCAAGCCGACTTTCGCGGCGCTTTCCGCCGGGCGCACCGTCGCGCTCGCCAACAAGGAATGTCTGGTTTGCGCCGGTGCTCCCTTCATGCGCCAAGCCGCGGCTTCCGGCGCCAGGCTGCTTCCCGTCGATAGCGAACATAACGCGATTTTCCAGGCGATGGGGGACGCAAGCCTCGAGACGATCGAGATGATCACGTTGACCGCCTCGGGCGGACCGTTTTGGACATGGACGAGCGAGGCGATCGCGAAGGCCACTCCCGAACAGGCATTGGCCCATCCGAATTGGTCGATGGGGCCAAAAGTCACCGTGGACTCCGCCGGACTCATGAACAAGGGTCTGGAAGTGATCGAGGCGCATTATCTTTTCGGTATCGAGGCGGCGCGGCTCGACGTCATCGTGCATGCGCAGTCGGTGGTGCATGGTCTCGTTGCCTTCACCGACGGCTCGGTCACCGCCGGACTTGCGGCGCCCGACATGAAGGTTCCGATCGCCCATTGTCTCTCCTATCCGGAGCGAAGGACGACCGCCGCGCGCCGGCTCGAGCTGACAAGTGTTGGCAAGCTCACCTTCGAACGTCCGGATTTCGGCCGCTTTCCTGCCTTGCGCGTGGCGATAAGCGCCTTGGGCGCGGGGCGGGGCCTGCCAACCGTCCTAAATGCCGCCAATGAAATCGCGGTCGAGGCTTTCTTGAAGCGGCTGATTTCGTTTCGCGAGATTGCCCAAATGGTGGAACAGGCCTGCAATTCGGCGCTTGCCGACGGGGTCGCGCATGAACCGGATTCGGTTGCCGATGCGCTTGCAATGGACCACGCCGTGCGTGAAAGGTCGCGCTTTGTTCTCTCCCGGCAAGTTGGGTCGGGCGCGGGAGTTCCGTGAGCATGGATCATCGCGAAACGGGCGGCCAGTCTCTGTTTTTTGATAGGGGCCGCCAATCTCACGCTTAATTTACACCGCATCCCCCCGAACAGGGGGCGCGGAGGAAGCGTGTACGTGACATACCATTGCGGGTTTATTGCCGGCGGTCTGCCGCGAGGTGTTCATTTTTGAACAGGGACAAATAATTAGGAATGATATCATGCAAATCCGTGTTTGGCATACTAAATGCTTTTACAGAGCTTGTCATGTTAGGTAGCCGGCTGCGGCAAGGGTGCCGTCTCGAAAAGCGTCTTTTTTTGGCAACGAGGAGCAAGAATTAGAGAGCCGCGATCGATCGTTCGTTGCTTGCGACAGTTGGTCTTATCGTCTTCAAGGTATCGTCTTGCTAGAAACAAGGATTGCTGTTGCCAGTACTGCTTGGGTCAAGGTAATCCCGCAAGGGTGGTCTTTAATTTGCCTACGATTTCGTGAAGATCGGGCGCGGCGAAGCCGGGACTGCCGCAACGGAACGAGGCGGTTCTCTGTATGTTTACCGTTTTGTGCTTATTTGGTGACCGCGGGACCCTGCCGCGAGAGCCTTGGTGTCTGTGTGGTCAAGCGGAAGGCAAAATCGGAAAGGGCAAGGAGTTCAAATGTTTGTCTTCTCAAGTATTTGGCCATCGGCCGGGTATATCATTTTGGGCTTCCTTTTTGTCTTGAGCCTGGTGGTTTTTTTCCACGAGCTTGGCCATTTTCTGATTGGCCGTTGGTGTGGGGTTAAGGTCGATACTTTCTCGCTTGGCTTCGGGCCGGAACTTTTCGGCTTTGACGACCGCCACGGAACCCGCTGGCGGGTTGCGGCCTTCCCGCTTGGCGGCTATGTCAAATTCCACGGCGACGCCAATGGCGCCTCGGTTGCGGATGTGGATCTTGTCGCGGCCATGCCGCAGGCCGAGCGGGCGGTGAGTTTCATCGCTCAGAACGTCTGGAAGCGTGCGGCGATCGTCGCCGCGGGTCCGATCGCCAATTTCCTCCTGGCAATCGTCATTTTCACCGGCATCTTTTATGTCAACGGGCGCGCCATCCTGTTGCCCACGGTGGACGGCGTTGCCGCTGGAAGCGCCGCCGACGCGGCCGGCTTTCAGCCAGGCGATCTCATCGTTTCGATCGACGGGACCAAGGTCGAAGGCTTCGAAGACATGCAGCGCATCGTGCAGACCGCCAGCGGCACGCGGCTGGTTTTCACTGTCGATCGCGGCGGCAAATTGGTGGAACTCGTCGCGACGCCGCGCCGGCACGACGTCGCTACTCCGTTCGGCACCACGCGTGTCGGGGTCCTCGGCGTCCAATCCAAAAACAAGCCGGAAAATTGGCATGTCCAGAGCTACAGTTTAGCCGGCTCGATTAAGCTCGCGGGATCCGAGACTTGGTATGTCATCGAGCGCACCGGCGGCTACCTGAAAGGCTTGGTTGCCGGGCAGGAATCCACCGATCAACTGTCTGGACCAATCCGGATCGCCGAGATGTCCGGGGCGATGGCCAAGCTCGGTACGTCGTACTTGCTCAACCTTGCCGCGATACTGTCGATTTCGGTCGGGTTGCTGAACCTTTTTCCAATTCCCCTCCTCGATGGCGGTCATCTCCTCTATTATGCGGTGGAGGCGGTCCGCGGCAAGGCCATGACCGACAAGGTGCAACAATTCGGCTTCAAACTCGGCCTCACGCTGGTGACGAGCTTGATGGTCTTTGCCACCTACAACGACATTCTTCGCCTGACCCGGCAGTGGATGCGTTTGGGGTGATCACCTGGGGCCGATAGGCGCGAGGCGTGAGCCGCGGACACTATTGTGTCGAAAATAAGCAAATAGTTAACCCTGTTCCTTACGGGAGTGCTAACCGCGATGCGTGTCTTGCCTGCCACGCTCCGTGTAAATCGCTAAAATGCGACGAAACTTGATTTGCCGGGCATGCCAAACCTTGTAAAAGCCATGCTTGGCGGCTACTGGCGGCCCCCTGGAACATTCTGGTGAAGTAGCGTCGTATCGACAAAACTATTGCGTAGTAATGAGTCAGGCGTTCGCGGTTCAGGGGACCGGTCTTACAATGCAGTTTATGCGTATATTTCAAGGCCGGTTCGCCGCTGCTATCGTCGCATTGGCTTGGCTCTGCGCCGGGAGCGGCGCCGCTGTTGCTGAAAACGTCTTGGTGCAAGGCAACAAGCGGATCGACAGCGAAACCATTAGCTCCTATTTTAGCGGCTCGGATCAGGCCGCGGTCAACAAGGGGGTCAAGGAACTCTACGCCACCGGCTTGTTTTCCAGTGTCAAGGTGAACCGGGCCGGCGGCCAGGTCGTCATAAGCGTAACCGAGAACAATGTCATCAATCGCGTCGTCTTCGAGGGCAACAGCAAGGTCAAGACAGAAAACTTGACGGCCGAGGTCCATTCGAAATCGCGCGGGCCTTTTAGTCAGGCCATGGTCGACGCGGATATCGAGCGGATCAAGGATGTCTACCGGCGGTCCGGCCGCGCGGCGGCCAAGGTGACCGCGCGCACTGTCGATCTGCCAAACGGCCGCCTCGATGTCGTCTTCACCATAGACGAAGGCGAAAAGACGGGCGTAAAGGCGATCAATTTCGTCGGCAACCACGTATATTCATCCGGCAAGCTGCGCGATCTCATGCAGACGACGGAGATGAATTTTTTTTCCTTCTTCAAGACGTCGGACGTCTACGATCCCGACAGGATCGCCAACGACCTCGAATTGATCCGCCGCTTCTACCTAAAGAACGGCTATGCCGATTTTCGCGTCGTCGGCTCCGACGCGCGGTTCGACCCGGAGCAAGGCGGCTATATCGTCACGATCACGGTCGAGGAGGGGGTGCAGTATACCGTTGCCGCGGTCAATGTGGATTCGCACTTGCCGAACCTCGACGGAGCCTCGCTGCTCCCGCTCGTGCGTCTCAAGGCAGGTGAAATCTATAATGGCGACCTGGTCGAAAAGACCGTCGATACGCTGACCAAGGAGGTCGGCAAGCACGGCTTCCCTTTCACGCAGGTGCATCCCCGCGGCGACCGCGATCCGGCGACGCGTACGGTGACCATCGTCTTCGTCCTCGATGAAGGGCCGCGTGTTTATATCGAACGCATTGTCGTGCGCGGCAACACTAGAACGCGCGACTATGTAATCCGGCGCGAATTCGAAGTTGGCGAAGGCGACGCCTATAATCGGGTGCTTGTCGACCGGGCCGAGCGCAGATTGAACAACCTCGGCTTTTTCAAGAAGGTGAAGATCACCAACGAACAGGGTTCCACGCCCGACCGGGTGATCGTGGTGGTCGATGTCGAGGATCAGCCGACCGGCTCGCTTTCGCTTTCCGGCGGTTTTTCGACGGCCCAAGGCTTCATTGCCGAGGTCTCGGTGACCGAAACCAACTTCATGGGCCGCGGCCAATACGTGCGCCTCGCGGCCTCGGCGGGACAGTACAGCCAGGGCGTCGAGTTCAATTTCACGGAACCATATTTTCTCGACAACCGGATCGCGGCGGGCTTCGATATCTCCGCGAAGAAAAGCAACGCCTTCCGGTTTTCGTTCTATAACGACTTCGTGGCCGGAGCGACGCTGCGTCTCGGCTTGCCCGTGACAGAGGAGATAACCTTCTCGCCACGCTACTCGATTTACCGCACCGACATCTCCATTCCCAACTCTACGGGGCAACCCTTCAGCGATTGCGATAGTCCGATTAGCGGGCTGACGCCGGTCGTTTCGGGGGCGACGGGCGTAGGCGTGCCCAGTTTCTCTTTCAACTGCCTGACGAATGGCGAGGCGTCCCTGGCGCTAAAGGAGGCGCAGGGCCCCTTCTTGGTGTCGAGTTTCGGGTATACGCTCAGCTATAATTCGCTTGACAACATCCGCAATCCTACGACCGGCTTGTACGCCGAATTGCGGCAGGACGTCGCGGGCGCGGGCGGCGATAGACGCTACGTTCGCACCACCGCCGACATCCGCTATTATCGTGAGCTATACGATCAGATCGTCGGGCTCGCGCATTTGCAAGGCGGCGATCTGACGGCCTTTGGCGGAAGCCAACTGCGCATCGTCGACAATTTCAATCTCGGGCCATCCCTGGTGCGCGGGTTTGCTCCGTTTGGCATCGGCCCGCGCGACGTGGGGGCGGGCATCCCCCAGGGGAACCCGCTTGGCGGCACCAAGTATTTTGGCGGCAGCCTTGAAGTGCAGTTCCCGCTCTTCGGTCTACCGCGGGATCTCGGCCTCAAGGGAGCGTTCTTCGCCGACGCCGGCACGTTGTTCGGATTTAACGGGCGCACCAATTTCAGTTCGACCGGCGTGTGCACGCCAACCGATACCTTTCCGCTCTTCACGCAAGGCAATTGCGTCACCGTCGGGGGCGACACGTCGAACCTGCGGACCTCTGCCGGCGGGTCGATTATCTGGTCGTCGCCGCTAGGACCTATCCGCTTCGACTTCGCCAAAGTCATCACCAAGAGCCAATTCGATCAGACTCAATTCTTCCGTTTCACTGGCGGCACCACTTTCTGATAAAGCGTCCGTCCTCCGGACCGATCTTTGTCGCGGCGTTCGCCGCACGCGGCGGCCGCGCGCGTTCGCCAAATCCTCATTTTTTGAGCGCGGAACGGAGGCGTGGAGAGGCTCGCATGAGCGAACCAGTTTTTTTCCCGCGCGCGGCCAGGACATCGCTCGCCGATATCGTTGCCTGCACCGGCGCGGCGGTCGCTGAAGGCGCCGATCTATCGGCGATGATCAGCGGGGTGGCGCCACTCGACGAGGCGGGGCCGGGCGAGCTCGCCATTCTTGATTCTCCTGCTAACGCCTTGCTTTTGGCGGCTTGCCGCGCCACCGCCTGCTTCGTTACGCCGGACGACGCGCCGCGCGTGCCACAGGCGACCGTGGCTCTCGTGATGGACGCGCCGTCTCGCGGCTTCGCGCTCGCCATGCGGCGGCTGTTTCCGCTGGCGTTTCGGCCAAAATCCTTGTTTGGCATGGAGGGAATCAATCCGGGCGCTTCGATTCATCCCGACGCGCGCCTCGAACAAGACGTGATCGTCGATCCGGGGGCGATCATCGGGCCGCGCGCGGAAATTGGGTCTGGTTCGATCGTTGGCGCGAACAGCGTTATCGGTTCGGACGTCCGTATCGGCCGCGATTGTCTGATCGGACCGCAGGCAACGATTACCCATGCGCTGATCGGCGACAGGGTTATCGTGCATCCGGGGGTGCGCATCGGGCAGCCGGGCGTTGATTTCGGCCGCGCCGCCGATGCCCTGGGCCCCCTGGGGCTTCCCTGGGCTTTGAGGATAGGCCGTGTCATTATTCAGGACGGCGCCGAGATCGGCGCCAATGCGACGCTCGATCGCGGCGCCGTGGGCGACACAGTCATTGGGGAGGAAACGAGGATCGGCAATCTGGTGTGCATCGCGGCCAACATCACGGTTGGGCGGCATTGCGTTATCCGCGCATGTGGACGGTCAACGTTCGATTTGGACCGGGCCATCGATGGTGACGGTGGCGTAACAAGGGTCGAACCGTGAGGTCCCGCAATCCGGGCCACTTTGTGCTATGGCCTTCGGCGCAGCCTCCTGAATCACGAGCGCGACAAGTGCCGCCGCGATAACGGTGAGAACGGCTTTCGTGTATCGGTCCACCATTGTCTTCTCCTTGATCGAAATATGACCGGGGCAAGTCGGCCAGGATGATATTAGTGTCGCCACCGGAAATCGGAAATCCGTGTGTCCATCTCTCCGAATTTAATTGATGACTTTTGGGCCAAGCGACGGTCATGTCCGCCGCCTCGTAATCGTCCAGTCTAATGTGGCATTGGCTCACCATTGAGAACGTGAGGGCGTTTGGCCCGACGGTGATAGCTTCTCTGGTAGCGGCTGGGTTTTCCTTAGCACAGTGGTACGTCGCGAAAGCACAGAAAGACATCGCATATGAGAAACTTAAGCTCGAATTGTTTCCAAAGCGGTACACAATCTATGTGGCGACAAAAGAATTGATAGAACATATCGTTTCGCGCGATGCCGACGGCATCAACGCCACATTCATTCGCGACAGGTATATCATTTTGGACGAGGCACGTTTCTTCTTCGACACTAATATACAATCATTACTTAAAAAGATTCATGATGAGTGTGAGCTTTTTCTGTTAAAGTTTGGTGAGCGAGGCAATGTGAACGTTGATGATCAGCAGCAATGGATCAACCTCGCGGAGCAGGTAGCTGCGCAAAACAAAAAACTAAGGGATTTGTATGCGAGCCTACCGCAGCGGTTTGAAAATGCACTCGCGTTTAAGCAGGACACTCGATTGAACCGGTTGAACCGCCGAAACATCTGCAACCGGCGCAAACACCATTAAAGCCTTTCATTTTGTCCCATACACCGTCTAATCTAGCCTGGCAAGACGCCGAGGGCCGGCCTTTGCCTCGGCGCCTTTTCACCCGGATTTAAAACTCCGCCGCGGCGCATTCGAGCGAAGTTCGGCAAGCACGGTCTCGCCGGCGAGCGCCTTCGATCCCAGCGTCACCAACGGTCTTGCCGCGCCGGGCAAATAGACATCGACGCGCGAACCGAAGCGGATAAGGCCGAACCTGTCGCCGGCGCCGATGACCTCACCTTGACGCACAAGACAGACAATGCGCCGCGCGACAAATCCGGCGATTTGGACAACGCCGAAACGGCCGCCGCCGCCTTCGATGACCAGGCCGTTGCGCTCGTTGTTCTCGCTCGCCTTGTCGAGATCGGCATTAACGAAAAGGCCTGGCCGGTAGGCGATCTTCGTCACCCGGCCGGC
This sequence comes from Beijerinckiaceae bacterium, assembly GCA_052386575.1. GTDB lineage: Bacteria > Pseudomonadota > Alphaproteobacteria > Rhizobiales > Beijerinckiaceae > Methylocapsa. Next base: position 2,359 of record JBQTKC010000113.1, on the reverse strand, counting down.
GACGGGCGCGCGATTCACATGGCAGTCGAACACCGACATGAATATCGAAACCCGCTGCATCGGCTCTGGTCCAAGGCCGAGTTCCGGCGGCGGCGCGAAATAGCCAACCGAGGAGACGACGCCGTCGGCGGGCGAGATCACCAGATTTTCATCGAGCGGGGTGAGGCGGACCGGGTCGCGGAAGAAATACGCGCACCAGGCGGTCGCGATCGCGCCAATCCAAAAGAGAGAGCCAAAAATCGAACCGAGGACAAGGGTTGCGAGCGCAAATCCCGCGACAAAAATATAGCCCTCCGGATGGATGGGCGTGAGCTGCCTGCGGATCGAACCGATCATCGTCATGGAAAAACCCTACCTCGCCTAGAATTTTAGCCCGGCGTCCGGCCAATTCAAAGCGGCTGCCGGGAGATTTTCCCGAAATTCCGCGACGAATTTAACCAGCACTTCCCCGATAACACGTTATTTCGCGGCGCGGTTTCGGCGATTGAGAGGTACGGTGTGAGACCAGGAAAATCGGCGCCGTCCGGCGCGGGCGCGCCAATGCCGCCGGGCCCTGGTTCGCGAGAGCCCCGCCTTCGAGAGTTTGTCATTGCCAGGCTCCGTTGAAGGCGGCAACCCCGGTTTCAACAAGGCCGTCATCCGCGGGATGTCGCTACAAATGCGGCATATCGCGAGACTCAACATTAAGCCAAGTGTGGTTGTCTGGTCCCTCGCGCAGCCAAAACTTCTGTTTTTCTGGCTTCCATGGGGAGGCCTGACAATCACCCGGAAATTGCTTTCATGGCCCCATCATCCATTCAAGAAACGAACAATCAGGAGATACCCCTTGCCGAACTTTTGAGCGCGCTCAGCCATGCGCTGGACATGGCGGGGGGCGAGCCGGCGGGGCACGGCGTCCGCAGCTGCTGGATCGGGGTTCACATCGGTCAGGAAATCGGCCTTCGCGAAACCGAATTATGGGAACTCTTTTACACGCTGCTGCTAAAAGACCTGGGCAGCAGCAGCAATGCCGCGCGCATCTGCCGCCTCTATCTGACTGACGATCTGAGCTTCAAGCGCGATCTTAAACTTATCGACGGCAGCCGGGGAAAGTCACTTCGCTTTGTACTGGCCCATACCGGGTTGAAGGCAAAATTGGCGGAGCGGCTGCGAGCGATCGTCAAGGTTATCCATAATGCAAGCGAGATAGCCCTGGAACTGACCGAAACGCGCTGCCAGCGCGGTGCTGAAATCGCCCGGAAAATGCGGTTTCCGGACGCCGTGGCGCTTGGGATCCAAAACCTCGACGAACATTGGGACGGGGCCGGCATGCCCGCGCGATTGCGCGGCAACGCCATCCCCATTTATTCGCGGATCGCCCTGATGGCGCAGGTCATCGACGCGGTCCATACCGGTCATGGCGCCGAGGCCGCGCGGCAAGAAGTCCGGCGCCGGTCCGGCACCTGGTTTGATCCGCAATTAGCGGCGGCCTTCGAACGGATCGCTCCGCGGCACGAATTTTGGGAGACGCTGCGCTCAAACAACTTGCCGCAGGCAATCTTCTCTCTCGAGCCTGCACAGCAGGTCAAGACCGTCGACGAGGACTACCTCGACGACATCGCGGCGGCGTTCGCCAACGTCATCGATGCCAAGTGCCCCTACACCAACGGGCGCTGCGAGCGCGTCACGCTCTATTCGGACTTGATCGCGGAGAGGATGGGGTTACCGGCCGAAAGGCGCCGCTTCCTCAAACGCGCGGCGCTGTTGCATGATATCGGCAAGCTAGGGGTTAGCAACGCCATATTGGATAAGCCGGGCAAGCTTGATCCGGACGAATGGACGGCGATGAAAATGCATGCGGCCCACTCGGAGACGATCCTGTCGCGCATCGCCGCCTTTGACGGTCTTGCCCCCATTGCCGCGGCGCATCATGAGCGTCTCGACGGCAAGGGTTATCCGCGCGGACTTAGCGGCGATCAAATCGCCATCGAAACGCGCATCATCACGGCGGCGGATGTATTTGATGCGCTGACCGCCTATCGGCCGTATCGGGCAAGCATCCCAATCTCCAAATCCCTCGCCATCATGTCGGAGAGCGTCGGCACCGCGATCGACCGGGATTGCTTCGATGCGCTAAGCTATTGCATGGGTCATCCCGTCGTTAGCTTGGCAGCGTGATGCCGCGCCGAAGGACAAACGCGCGCCAGTCCGGCAACTGGCCGCCCGCGCGCCGCCGCCGCCGGCCCCGGCATGGCCTGTCCGGGTTCAGAAAGATATGAGACGGGGGCTTGAGTGAAGGAAAGGGGTCTCCGAAGCTGAGAGTTGCGAATCAACCAACTCCAAGAGACCTCCCATGCAGGTTATTGGCCTGCCCTCTCAT
>JBQTKC010000112.1:0-4923 GCA_052386575.1 Beijerinckiaceae bacterium | reverse complement strand
CCCTTCATATCGCCGGCTCACATCAAAAAAACCAAGCTGCCCCATCGCGAAAACCCCGCTCTTACCGCCCGCAAACCTTGCATCCGATTCGCGCGGCGCTGGGAAGCACAATTTTTCGAGGTGCCCCCAAAGGATTTTCGGGTTCTGGCGTGAGCGGGGTATAGTCTCGCGCGCCGGACCATCAAGGATGAAGCCCTTCGGCGCGAACCACGATTTTGGAGCGGTAAATGAGGATAGGCAGCGGCAACCGTTCGCTCTGCGCTGGTCTGGCTTTTGGCCTCACTTTGGCGGTAATGGCCGCGTGGCCGGAGCCTCTCCTCGCGCAGAGCCCCGCCGCCCCGCCTGCTGCCGGAGATGCCGCGCCAACCCCGGTCTCGCCCGGCTCGAACGCAAAACCGGTTCCATCCACGCCCACTGATACCGGCTCCGAACCGCCTCCGGGGGTGCCGAACGACGCCTCGGCGGTGACCCTTGAACTGACACCCCGCCCGGTGGCCTACAAGAGCGCGAGCGCGGAATGGGCGGATGGATTCAAGTCAGTGCACGGCGAGATAGCCAAAGTCGAGGCGGCGATCAAAAAGGCCGGCCTCACTCCGGCGGGACATCCCTTCGCATTGTTTCTGGCAACCGACGACAAAAGCTTTCAGTTCGAGGCGATGGTGCCGCTAGCCGAAAAACCCGAGGTCAAGGATCTCTCCGACGGCGTGAAAATCGGCGAGTCCCCGTCCGGAAAGGCGATGAAATTCCTGCATCGCGGCGCCTACGACGATATCGATTCGACCTACGATCTCATCACCGCTTTTCTCGATGAGAAAGGCCTCGAATCGCAAAACCGCTTCATCGAGGAATACCTTACCGGCACGACGGAACCGGACGACGCGAGCCTCGAAGCCGACATCTATGTTTTCCTCAAGTAGCCTCCCAGAACTCCGGCCGCGCTTGCGAAAGCCTGCCGCCGATCCGCACCGGCGCGATTTTCGCGGCTAAGCCCTTGGCGTCGAGCTCGACCGCGATGCCACAGAGGGTTGCCGCGCCCGATGCCGGTTCGAACCGCGCCGCGGGCAGCTTGGTTGTGAACCTGCGAACCGGTTCCTCCTTGTCCATGCCGATCACCGAATCATAATCCCCAGTCATTCCGGCGTCGGTCGCAAAGGCCGTGCCATTTGGCAGTATTTGATGGTCGGCCGAAGGCACATGGGTATGCGTGCCGGCGACGAACGAAACGCGGCCGTCGACGAAATGCGCGAAAGCCTGCTTTTCGCTCGATGCCTCGGCGTGGAAATCGACTACCAAGGCATCGCAGCCAACGCCCAAGGGGCAGGCCGATACTTCGCGTTCGATAGCAGCGAAAGGATCGTCCATCGCATCCATGAAGACCCGCCCGGTGAGACAGACGACAAGGACGCGTGCCCCAGACGATGTCTCGAAAATATTGGCGCCGCACCCCGGCGTCCCGCGCGGGTAGTTCAGCGGCCGGATTAGGCGCCGCTCGCGGCCGATGAAGACTAGAGCTTCGCGCTGGTCGAAGGCATGGTTGCCTAGCGTCACGCAATCCGCTCCCGCGGCGAGAAAATCGGCGCAGATCGTCTCGGTGATCCCAAAGCCGCCCGCCGCGTTCTCGCCGTTTACAATAACGAAGTCGAGCCGCCAGGCCTGGCGCAATTTTGGCAAATTTTCGGCAAGAACCGCGCGGCCGGCGCGGCCGACGACGTCGCCGACGAGGAGGAGGCGCATGCTAACCAAGAATCCGGCAGCCGATCAACTCGCGCTCGGTGAGCACGTAATCGAGGCGTTCGTCGTGTTCCTCGTCCGGGATTTCCGGAAACTCCTGGCTCGCATAGGCGATACCCACCGCCCAAACTGTTTTTTTGGCGCGCAGCTCTGCCAGGGTGCGATCGTAGAAGCCGGCGCCATAGCCGATCCGGTGTCCTGCCCGGTCGAACGCGGCAAGCGGTACGAACAATAAATCGGGCACGGCTTCCGGGGCGGCTGGCAGAGGCTCGTTGATCGCCATTTTACCCTGCACGGTGGGTTCGCCTGGCCGCCACAGCCGGAACAAAAGAGGCGTGCCCCGCCGCCCGGTTACTGGCAAAGCCGTTTTGACCCCGGCATTTGCAAGGTTTTCGAGGAGCGGCAGGGTCGAGGGTTCGCTCGCAAGCGGAAAATAGGCCGATACAATCCCGGGGCGCAAGCGCAGCACGAGGGCGAGGCCCTCGGCGGCGAGATGCGCCGCGTAGGCGGCGGCATTCTCGGCGCTCGTCTCGCCCCGCCTCGCCAAAGCCCGCGCGCGCAAGGCCGGCTTTTCGAGGACCATGACGCAACCGGCTAAAAGTTTTGCAGGCGCGGGGCCGCGATGGCCGTGGGATATCGATCCCGGGAACCTACAAAGTAGGTGGGCGCCGTGTGGCCAAGCCCACGAGCAAGACCAGGGACAGCTCCCTTGGAGAACGATAAGGCCCCGGGAATGCTGATCCAACACGCACCCCGCAGCTCCGCCAGTCTAATGTATGGGAAGACCGGGGAAAAAGCCAGGGCAATGTCGGGTGGTGGGTCAGTCTGACAATTAGGCCGCCGCCTTTTTGTAAAGTCCGCGCTGTTTCCTTGTGCATTCTGCCGGGCTATAATTTGGCCGCACGAGCTTCCCTCGCTAGGCTAGCGGTGGGCTTTGGCGTCAGCGCGGGCGTTTCTCCCCTTTAGGGCCGGTGGGCGTCAATGAATTCCACCAGTAGGGACCTGACAGGGCAGCTTTTTTAAATCATTGAACGTCATGGCTGCGCTCCAATGTTGATCCCGACGTTCGAGATCGTCCAGTTCTGTCATTTCCCCATGGTGGCGCCCATTAAATGTACGACCTGGGGTACAAGTCAGCTCTCTCACCAGAGAGCCACCAGTGCTCAATGGAATGCAAGGCGTAAATTGGTGGCTGGGCTGTTCAATCTTGTAGTTTGGGAAGACACCTTTCCCGGTAATGCCCCTCCTAATCGTGCAGGTCTCCGGGTCGAAGCCATGCGCAACAAAATTACTAATAACCCCCGTCAGCCATCCGACGGGATTGGCGAGATTATGGAAGAAGTCGTGACTAGACACACTAACCTCCGGCTTTGTGATAAGCAATGCCACAAGGAGATGGCGCGGACGAGGCCGATGTCAATCCCGTAAAATTTCAAACTGAGACACTATCCAATACCGACTTCTGGCGTTCCGGGCAAAGAAGGGCCGAAGTCGACGCCAAGAGGACGCCATCGGCCCTAGCCGCCAAAATGGCCGAACAGGTAGCCGGCCAGGTTCTTGCGCTGAAGCGCAATCGAAACTTCCGGCAAGCGCCAGCGCCGGAAGGCTTACGTTAACTCTAGTTTCACAGCAGAATTGACCACGCCAACGATGATGGATTTTGCCCTGGATCCCGGCGCGCTCATCCCGCATCGAACCGGGACGCGATAAGATCGCGCAGCCGCTGCAGCGCCGTTCCATCCCGCCCGCCGAGCAGCACGCCATTGCAGTCCCTGGCCTCCGTCACGCGGCTTATGCTGTTGGTCAAAAATACATGGTCCGCTGCGGCAAGGTCGCTGAAATTGAGCGAATTCTCGACCGGCGCCAATCCCGCCTGTTTCGAAAGGCTTAGCACAAGCGCCCGCATTGTACCGGGCAATGCGGCGTCGCTCACGGGCGGCGTTTCCAGGCGCCCCTCCCGGATGAGGAAGACATTGGCGACGCTCGCGCAGGCGATGGTTCCTCGCGTATTGAGCAGCAGCGCGTCGTCCGCGCCATGCGCCCGGGCCTCGGCAAGCGCCAGCAAATTGTCGAGGTAGGGCAGCGCCTTGATGCGCGAGAGGGGCGAATGCTCGTTGCGTCGCGTCACGGTTGCGATCCGCAGCGAAAGGGGAGTCTTCCGCGCGGCTGGCATGGGCGACAGCGTCATAAAAATCGCCGGAAGCGGCGCCTCGGGCGGTGCGAGACCGCGGGGCCCGGCACCTCGCGTCAGGGTCACCCGCAACACGCCGCAAGATACTTCCTCGGCGGCAAGATAACGCCCGATGGCAAAGCGAAGCTTGTCGAAATCGACGGCCTGGCCAAAGCCCAAAACGCCGAGGCCGGACGCGAGCCGTTCAAGGTGCGCATCGAGATCAAAAACCTTCGCGTTGTAAACCGCCATCGTCTCGAACAAACCGTCGCCAAGCAAAAGACCGCGATCGGCGATCGAGACATGCGCCTCTTCTTGCAGGACAATCCGGCCGTTCTGCCAGACACGCATCAGGGCCGCCCGAGCTGGCCGAGAAAATTGCGAAGCATCCGATGGCCATGGTCGGTCAGGATCGATTCAGGATGAAACTGCACGCCGAATGTCGGATGCATTCGATGTTGCAAAGCCATGATCTCGCCTTCGTCCGACCAGGCTGTCGCCCTGAGCGGACCATCTGGCTTATCAAGCTCCACGATGAGCGAGTGATAACGCCCGGCACTGACCGGATTGGGCAAACCTGCCAAAATAGTCGAGCCCTCGTGGCGCACAAAACTCGCCTCGCCATGCATCGGGCGCTTCGCACGGGTGACACGCCCGCCAAACACCTGGCCGATACATTGATGACCAAGGCAAATTCCGAGGATCGGCACGCGCCCGGAATATTCTGAAACAAGCCGCATCGACACTCCCGCCTCAATCGGCGTGCAGGGCCCTGGCGAAATCACGATGGCTTCTGGTTCTTCGCGCGGCAGGGCGGCATCGTTGCGCACGACTTCCGGCACGACACCCAGTTCGCGGAGATAATTGGCGACCGTGTGCACGAAGGAATCGTAATTGTCGATGACGAGAATCACCTCACGAATTCCTTTGCGCCGAACGCCTCGAACATCGCCCTCGCCTTGTCCAGCGTTTCGTCATATTCGGCGGCGGGATCGGACGCCGTGACGATCCCCCCGCCCGCC
>JBQTKC010000111.1:0-2392 GCA_052386575.1 Beijerinckiaceae bacterium | reverse complement strand
CCGCGAGCCGCACGCGGAGATCTTCGAGCAGGCTTGCCGCCTCGCTCGCCCGCACCTGGATCGGCCCGCGCTCGGCGATGGTCGCCCCAATGTTGGACGCCATTTCCGGCGAGGCCGCTTGCCAGTTTGTCGCGCGCCCCACCGACCTGGCAACCTGTACAGGGATTTGGAAAGCTTGCGAGTTGGTCGCGCGCCCCACCGACGCGGCAACCTGGGCAGGGGTTTGGAAACCAGCGCCGACCCCTCTTGCTTCGGCGAAGCTCGCGCAAACGGCAAGCGGCAACGCCGTCAGCGACATGAGCGCCATGGTATTTCTCAATTTTAATGCTTTGGACATCTTTGGCTCCCAACCTCAGGTCACTTCATCGAGACAAGCTGATGAACTTGCACCGAGAGGATGGCTCACGTCAGGGGCCCTGTCGTCATCCGTTCGGATGATGCCGGAAAAATTCGTTAAATTTTTGGAACTTCAGGCGCCGGCCTACACGCCGGGCAATGCGGTCTCGAAAAACCGGCGGATGAGTTCGGTCTGCCGCGCGGTTCCGGTTTTGGCGAGAATGTGCTGCGCGTGGGTACGCACTGTTGCCTCGGTGATGTTGAGTTTTGCGGCGGCGGCGCGAAGTCCGTTGCCGCCGATGATTTCCGCAAGAACGCGACTCTCGGCAAGGGTCAGCCCGAATCTTGCGGCAAAGTGCTCAATTTGAGCGCTAAGGCCGGCGGCGGGATCGACGACGAAGACGGCGGCGGCCGGCTGGTCGATATCGAAAACCGCTGCCGCGCGGCTGGCGGCGAGCGGAATGACATGGGCGACAAGCGGCGGGCGATCGTCGCCGCGCGGCAATTCGAGGGAGCCGCCAATCTCGCCTTTGGCGTCTCTCGGCCCTGACGCTCCGCGCGCGAGCGCCTCCAGGCGCTGGGTGAGCGCGGGGGTCGCGGCCGCGAGCTGCCCGCGTTCATAATGCAAGCCCGCTTGGCGCCGCACGAGATCCTCGGCTTTGGGGTTGGCGAAGAGGACCCGGCAATTCCCCGTCAGGAGAAAGACGGCGAAACCGGCGGCCGCGGCGAGCGAGGTCGCGGTTGCTCTCGTCTTGGCAAGCAGGGCATCGATCGCGGCCGCGCGGGCTAAATGCGGCGCGAGGGTCTCCAAGAGATGCCATTCCGGCGGGTCCACCCACATCGCATCGGGCGATCTTGTAAGGGCCAACAGCGCGAACCCGCCGGGGCTGCGCGCAAGACCAGTGACAATGAGATCGGCCCATCCCTGCGGGCGGACAAATTCGTGGTAATAGTCCGAGGCTTTGAAACTGTCGGTCTGGGTGTAGGAGCAAGCCCGCACCTCGCCTGGAGCAATGCGCCACGCCGGCGTCAAGAGGGGGTCGTCCTTGTGATACGTTTGGGCGTAGGCTTCGCCAAGTACAGGATCGACATTGTAGAGCGCGGTCAAGCTTCCCGCCCCGGGCTGTTGCAAAACGAGGTTGCCGCTCAATGAGTTTGTGTCTTCGACGAGGCGCTTGACGACGTCGTCCCAGCGGGATGGGTCGATAACGGCGTCGTAAATGAGTGCGATGAGGCCGCCTTCGCCGTGGAATATCGCCATTAGCCCCCCGCCATTGCCAAATCAGACGCTGGCCGGCAAGCCCGGCAAGCTGGTCTCGAAAAACCGGCGAATGAGTTCGGTCTGGCGGTTGGTTCCGGTTTTCGACAGAATGCCCTTCGCGTGGTGGCGCGCCGTCGCGTAGCTGATTTTGAGCCGCGCGGCAGCGGCGAGAAGGCCGTTTCCGCCTATGATTTCGGCAAAAACGCGTGTCTCGGCAAGGGTCAGCCCGAATCTTGCGGCAAAGCGCTGGATTTGCGCGCTAAGTTCGGCGGCTGGATCGACGACGAAGATGGCGGCGGCGGGCCTGTCGAGGTCAAAGATTGCCACTGTCCGGACGGGGGCGAGTGGAATGACATGGGCGACAAGCGGCGGCCGATTGTCGCCGCGCGGCAATTCAAGCGTGCCGCCAATCTCGCCTCTTCCCTCCCTGGGCCCTGCCCCGGCGCGCGCGAGCGCATGCAGGCGATGGGTGAAGGCGGGGGTCGCTCCCGCAAGCTGCCCGCGATCAAAACGCAAGCCCGCTTGCCGCCGCACGAGATCCTCGGCCTTGGGGTTGGCGAAGAGGACCCGGCAATCCCCGGTCAGGAGAAAGACGGCAAAGCCGGCGGCGCCGACCGCCGCGCCGAGCAAGCCCGCGGCGGAGCCAGCAGCGGCCAAGCCTGCGCCCAAGACCGGCGGCACGCTGACTGTGGTCCAGCCCGGCGACCCAACGGTCCTGGCGATCAACGCCACCGGCATCGAGACCTACAACGTCACCCACCACATTTTTGACAGCCTGTTCCGCTTCGACGGCAA
>JBQTKC010000110.1:0-7507 GCA_052386575.1 Beijerinckiaceae bacterium | reverse complement strand
ATCTCGGCCAGACGGCTTCTAGCGCGATTGACGCGGCTTTTCATGGTCCCGATCGCGCAGCCGCAAATCCCCGCCGCTTCATCGTAGGACAGGCCCGAGGCGCCGATAAGAATCAAGGCTTCGCGCTGGTCGCTCGGCAGTTGCTGGAGCGCGGCGCGAAAGTCGAGCAAATCCATATGGCCGCTTTGTGCCGGAGCTGTTGCTAGCCTGGCGGCAAAGGCGCCCTCTGGATCGGCGACTTCGCGCCGCCGTTTGCGATATTCCGAGTAATAAATGTTGCGCAAAATCGTAAAGAGCCAGGCGCGAAGATTGGTCCCTTCGACGAAGGAGCCGATGTTGCTCCAGGCCTTCACCAAGGTCTCCTGGACGAGATCGTCGGCGCGATCGAGATTGCCGCATAAGGATACCGCGAACGCGCGCAGATTGGGGATGACGGAAAGGAGGTCGGCGGTGATCTGCGAGCTTGCCGCGGGGTCCGGGAGGTGCTCACTCGCAACTGGGAATTCCGCCTTTTCCAAATGCGCGGCTGTCACATGCCGTCCTTGCTGAACCGGGAGTGCGAGGCGCTTTCGAGTTGCCGCAAAAGCTCAAGAAACCGCCCTGGCACGGGTTGCGCCAGGACATCATCGTAAACGCTGCGCAAATGCAGACCGATTTGGTCGGCGATCTCGGACTTCGGCGCTGGCTTCTTCGCGCAATGCCCGCCAGAAATTTCTTTTCCGGGCCCTCGGCACAAGTCTTCGCGCCGCACGTCTTGGGTCTCCAAGAGATTTACGTCTCCCACCTTGATGGGCGGGATTCTCGTTATAGTCGATTTTGTCACTAAAGTCCCTCGCAATGGCCGTTTTCGTTCGTTGTACCTCACTGGCTGACTTTTCCCCCCGTGCCAGAGAGTATTTTTGTGACGAGCGGCGCATGCGGGCCGCCGTTTGCCTGCGGTTTGCCGGATTGGGATTTGACTGAACTCATCTCGCGGCGCTTGGCTCGCACGTGAAAATGATCATGTCCGGCTCGACTAAACGCTCAATCGGGCGCGTTGGTTCCGCACGCGGGAAGTTTTCCGAGGCGTGATCGAAGGAGCGCGGCGAGTCATAGGAGAGACCCGGCGCGATGGTGTGAGCACGGCCTTTACGGCCCGCCGGATTGCCGCCATGGTTGGCGTCACCCAGTGATGCGGCGGACTGAGAAAAGCCCCCATTTGGGTGATGCGCCCGGGCCGTTACTGTTGCAGAAATATTACCTAAAGATGTTCGAACGGAAGGTGTTAAGATGATATTCAGTATTCAAATGTTATTACTTGTGGCGCAAAGGATATCCATAAGTCGCGCCGCATAAAGTATTAACGGAAGAGATCAATTATTATGGAAAAGATTTATGGAAATGACCTGTGGTATTGTATCGTGTGACATTTCCTTTATTACAGTTTAAGTAATAGAAATATAGAAGATATTATAACATCGTCTTGCCTGAATACGTTACAATATCCAATCAAAGCGGCGAGCTTGGAAATTACGTATAGAGAGATCTAGAATGTTGAGCAATCATTCTAATTTGAGTACCGCTGGTCACGCTTTGACGACGGCCCGCGGTGCTGCCAAAATATTTCTGTGCCTTCTCCTGGCCCTTGGCGGCCTCGGCGCGGCAAATCCGCCCTTCGACTGGTTTAAGTTCGAGAAGGACAGAAGGGCGCCCGTCGATCATGGTTACGGACCGGGCGCGCCCATTGGGGTTGCGCGGCCAAAGACTGTTCTCGGCCAAACCCCGGTAAACACGAATGCCCGCATTTCATCTCCGAAATCCAGCCTTAGTTCTGTGAAAGCGGCTGCTAGCGTCCCCGCCGGCGCAGCGACGGGCGGCTTTTTTGGCCCGCCGTTTCCCTGGCCGCTTATACCCCTTCACATGGCGCTTTTGCCCGACGGCCGCGTGTTGAGTTTCGGCACCGACCAATACGGTAATCAGAGTGCCGCGACGATCTACGACGTCTGGACTCCCACGCTTGGGACCGGCGGCGGCAACGCGCATACAATCCTGCTGAACTCGACGTCGACCGACCTCTTCTGCAGCGCGGTGTCTTTGCTCGATGGAACTGGCAAGGCGCTGATAACCGGCGGCGATCTCACTGTGGGCGGCGTGCGAAACTACTCGAATAGAAAAGTCAATATCTTTGACCCGAATCAGAATACGCTGACAAAGTCGGGGAAAATGAGTTATCCGCGTTGGTATAACTCCATCACGACTTTGCCCAACGGCGACAAACTCATCCTCGGCGGGAACCAATCGGCTCCAACACTGGGAATCGCGGGGGGTGTGCAGACGCCCGAAGTCTTTAGTCGGATAAATGGCTGGAGGAAGCTCACCGGGATTTCGATCGACCCAACCGAATGGTACTACCCCAGAGCGTTCGTTGGTTTCGGCGGAGCGGCATATGTACTGCAGGAAAACGGCAAAATAATGCGGCTTGCCACCGACGCTGCGGGCGGCGCGGGGACTATGGCCGATACGGGATCGCGGCTTGGCACGGGATCCAATGCTTATCCCGCGGCGATGTCCATCGGTCCGACGGGTAACCCTCTTACGGTGTTGGCGGAGCGCTTCGGAAAGGCGGTCCAGGCCGTCGATATTTCCCAAAACCCGCCGGTGGTGACCAGCGCCGCCACGCTCAATTATGATCGGAAATGGGGGCACGCGACGGTGCTCCCCGATGGCCAAGTGCTCTTCTCGGGCGGCTCCGGAGTCGGTAATGAGCTCACCGACGTCGCCTATCAAGTCGAGCTCTACAATCCCGCGACAGGAACAGCGACGCTTGACGCCTCCGCCGTCGTCCCTCGCCTCTATCATTCGACGGCGTTGCTCCTTCCGGACGGGTCAGTGCTGACTGCAGGCGGTGGAGCTCCCGGCCCTATTAACGAACTCAATGCTGAACTTTACTACCCGCCTTACCTCTACTTGAAGGACGGTTCTGGGAATCCGGCGCCGCGCCCGCAGATCAATTCCGCTCCCTCGGTGTTGACGCCGCTCATATTGAACCAGACTTTTTTGCTGACCGTCGGAGCCAACGACACAATCAGCAAGGTCCGCCTCATTCGGGCCGGCGCCGACACCCATGCATTCGATGCGGAGCAGCGGCTGATCTCTTTGCCCTACACGCAAAGCGGAACTCAAGTCACCGCGACTTTGCCGGCGGCTCCTCATTTGATTCCTCCAGGCTATTATATGCTCTTTGTTCTCAACTCATCGGGGGTGCCCGCGGTGGCGCCAATTATCTCCATTGGTTCGTCCCTCCCAGACCTCGTTCCAACTTCGCTTACATATTCGAGCACAACCGGCGCCTTCGCCAGCACCGTGAAAAACCAAGGTACTTTTGCAACGCCCTCAGGCATTTCTATCGTTGCCACATACTTGCTTGATGGGGTACAATGCAGTATGGCAAATGTCGCTGGACCTCTTGCTGTTGGCGCCTCGGCTACCCTTGGCTCCGGCGTTTGCACGGTCTCCTCCGGCTCGCACACGATCGCCGCAATTATCGATAATGCCAGCGCAATTATCGATGCTAACAGATCCAACAATACGCTTTCGAAGACGATTGTCGTCCCATGAAAACCGCAATTGGGTGTTTTTGCCAAGCTTGTCTTGGACCGCTGCGTCAAGCGCTCTTCGGAAGGTGGGTCGAGGGACCCGGATTCCTTTGCGCTACGTTTCGTCAAGGGGCATCTCGGCTCCATGAAAAACCCGCGATTTAATCAGGCAGGGTCGGGCGAAAGGGTGTTTCCATGCCAATAACGCAGGAAATCTCTTCGCATATCCCTTACTTGCGCCGGTTTTCGCGAGCTCTGACCGGGACGCAAGCCGGAGGCGATGCCTATGTGCTCGCCACGCTGGAGGCCATCGTTGCCGACCCGGCCGAGTATTCCAAATGTGCCGATCCGAGGACGGCGCTTTACCGCCTTTTCCTCAAGGTCTGGAGGACGGTGCCGGTCAATGACCATGTCGATCAGGCGGTGTTCTCCAGCGACGAAGCGGGGGCGCATCGCAATCTCGAAGCGATTACGCTGCGTCCGCGAATCGCGTTTCTTCTCAGTTCGCTCGAAGGCTTCGATACCGCCGAGGTCGCGGCCGCTCTCGACACCACGGTCGCGGACGCCGCGTCTCTCATCGACGCCGCGGGCAAGGAGATCGCCGACCAAATTCGCACCGATGTTTTGATCATCGAGGACGAACCGTTCATCGCGCTCGACCTGCAATCCCTCGTCGAGGAGCAAGGGCACCGCGTCGTTAATGTCGCGCGCACCCACCGCGAGGCGATCGAGGCCGTCATGCGCGAGCGGCCAGGTCTTATCCTCGCGGACATTCAGCTCGCCGACGGCAGCTCGGGTCTCGAAGCGGTCAATCAGATCCTCGAATCCTTTTCCGTGCCGGTGATCTTCATAACCGCCTATCCGGAGCGTTTTTTGACGGGGACGCCGCCGGAGCCGGCCTTTCTCATTACCAAGCCATTCGGCATCGACAGCCTCAAAGCGGTCATCAGTCAGGCGTTATTTTTCGATCGCAAGTCGCGTCGCAAGGACGAACCCGAAAAAAACAGCAGCCCCGTTTGATAGGATGCCAGGCCCAACCTGTCCGGTGGTAGTTTCAATCCTGTGCTTTCGCCAAACGAAAGCGCGGATCGCCCCCGGCGCGGCTGACCCGCTGCCTACCCCGAATGCCTCCAGCGTTGCTTCAAGACCCGGCTAAGAATAAATCCCGTGACAATCGCCAAGGCGGCAAGCGAGAAAGGATGCAATTGTTTGGCGATGCTGGCGCCGGCCTCGAGCACGCGACGTTCACGATCGAGGCCAGAATCACGCAAAATTTCGAGTACGGGCGCGACGGTCTCGTCAATATTATTCGCGAGCGCGCGGTTTTGGGATGTTGGGTGTCCCAGCGTTTCTGGTAATGGGCTTGATGCCACTGCGGCCGGCGCCGCTTGACCCTTGCTGTCGCGCGACAAAATTACAACGCAAATTATCGCAACGCCGAGATAGAGTCCGCCAGTCCCCACGGCCGCGATCGCGGTTCCAGCCAAAGGTTGGACGAAAACAAAAAGGGCGATCGTTAGAAAAATTGCGCCGGCAAACACGCAGCTCATCGCCACGAAAATGAGCGCGGCCTTTTTGAATAGGCGCGTGCTCATTTCGCCGACAGGAGCGGTGGCTTGGCTTACCAGCTGGTTGATTAAGCGGCTCATTTGCGGCTGGGGCTTAGCATTCCCATCATAAGTCCCACGAATACACCAGCAAGCGTCGCGACAATCACCGCCACGAACGGATTGCGCTCGATCGTCTTTTCAAGGTCCGCGCTTGTCCCGGCCACCTGATCTTGCACCTTGCTTACCGTATCGGTTACCTTTTGCCGGGTACTATCGGCCGCGCCGGAAACAGTGTTTCTTGTTGCAGCGGTTTGGGAGCGGATAAAATCGGTGACCGTCGAACTCAGTTTCGCGACGTCGTCACGCAGGGCCGCGAAATCGACAGTGAATTCGTCGAGTTTGACGTTAGTCATGCATTTACTCCTATTAGAGCGGATTGGATCTGGACCGCGCGGCGCCAGCGAGACCCGCCGGTTCATTTCGGTGTCCGTAACGCCCCACTTGATGAGAAGTTGCATGCGTGGTCCGCTTCGCTTCGAACCGGCTTCAACCGCGATTTAGACCGGTTGATACGCGCCGCAGTCCAGCAAACTGCGCTTTGCGGCATAAGCACGCGGCGGCGAAGGCGCGGGATTTGGTTCACCGGGTTCGATCACGTCAGGGTCGGTAATGGGCGGCAGCGGCACGTCGCCAGGATTTTCGAGCGGCGGCGGCGCGGGATCAGGAGGTGGAATTTCGGGAGCCGGAACGGGAGGGATATTGCCCGGCGGAACCTCCGGCCCGGGGGCGGGAGGATCGGGAACCAGCTGCGCATCAGGGGCATCCGGAATTTTCCAAACCGGGGATCCTTTCCTTATGCGCCGGTCGTGGTGGTCGCCGCGATCGCGGGGGATCTGCGCCCGCCAGCGCGCCGGCCTTGGCCGGGGCGCCCCCAAATTGCCGAGCGGCGCGGCCAAGGCTGGTTAGGGCGTCAACGCCCATTTGGAAGCGGCACGGCCATTTTCAGGCGAAAACCCGCCGGCGCGAAATCGATCGTCACTTCCGCCGCGATCTGTTGCGGCAGCACCTGTTCGAGGAGCGTTGCGCCAAACCCGTCGCGGCAACGCGGCGTCACCGGCGGTCCCGCGAATTCGTTCCATTCGCAGAGCAGCGCGGGTTCGCCGTCAATCTCGGTCAAGCTCCAGTCAACCTCGACCCGGCCTTCCTGCTGAGCGAGGGCGCCATGCCGGACGGCATTGGTGGTGAGTTCATGGACCGCCATCCCTAGCGGTACCGCGATCCTCGACGGCAGGTTGACGGCAGGCCCGGAAAGGCGAATCCGAAGGCCCTGATCATCCGAATAAGGGCCAAGCTCCTGGGTCAGCAATTGTTGAAAGGAGACGGACTGCTGGAGTTGCTCGGTCACCACGGCATGCGTCCGGGCGAGCGAAGCGATCCGCCCGGAGAAGGCCTCACGAAATTCCTCGATGTTCGCGGAGGTCTTCGCGGTCGTGGTCATGACACCTTGCACCATCGCCAGCGTGTTGCGGACCCGGTGATGCAACTCGCGAATAAGGAGGGCTTGCCGTTGCTCCGTGCGGACATGATCCGTCACGTCGTTGCCTTCGATGAAAATCCCCGTTACCTCGCCGCTCGCGCCCACGATCGGCTGGGCGACGAAATCAATGTAGTGTTCTTCTATGTCGCAATCCGGTGCGTCCTGCAAAAGAATGCGCGTCTTGCGTCCGACATGAACCTCGCCGCTTTTAAAAACATTTTCAAGAATGCACGGGTATTCCTGACCTTCGGATTCGGGCAATCCCTCGCGTAAAGTCTTGCCGATGAGATCGCGGCCTCCAGCGAGCATCGAAAACGCTATATTGATCAATTCGAAAACTAGGTTTGGCCCGCGCAAAACGCACATAAAACTCGGGGCCTTCATGACCAGACCCCGCAATTGCTGGACCGTCGCCACTAGCGTCTCATTGAGGACCTGGATGTTTGCCGCCTGGGCACAGGCCTCGCCCGCGCGCGCCGGCGCCGAAGCCGTGCCCCCCAAGCCTTTCGACGACTGAAGCTCCGAGATATCCTGAGCATTCTTGAGCAGGAACGCGACTTTGCCGTCCTCGCCGAGGATCGGGACATGGGTGCAGCTCCAAACACGTTCCTCGGTACGGCCATTGACGGCAATTGCGTAGGAAACCGATGGCAGCACGTCGACAACCCCCTTGTCGCGGACTCGCTCAAGGGAGGCTTGCACGATGCGGCGGCTTTCTCCAGTCGAAGGAAATGCCGTGAAGAGCTGGAGCCCGATGAGCTCGTCGCGCGACCGCATGGTCACGTCGAGACAGGCCCGGTTCAAGGCGACGATAGTGAAATCCCGGTCCATCACCAGCCAAGGTC
>JBQTKC010000109.1:0-3320 GCA_052386575.1 Beijerinckiaceae bacterium | reverse complement strand
GGAAACGACTTGCACGATAACCGACAGGGTTTCGAGAACGAAGAGGCCGCCGACGATGGCCAGAACGATCTCGTGCTTGACCGCGACCGCTATGGTGCCAAGCGCGCCGCCGAGCGCGAGCGAACCCGTATCTCCCATGAAAATCTGCGCGGGCGGCGCGTTGAACCAAAGAAAGCCCAATCCGGCGCCGATCAAGGCGCCGCAAACGACGGCAAGTTCGCCCGCGCCGGGAACGAAATTAATTCCAAGGTAGGTCGAGAATATCGCGTTACCGGCAAGATAAGCGATGATCCCGAAGGCCGCCGCGGCAATCATCACGGGCACGATCGCAAGGCCGTCGAGGCCATCGGTGAGATTGACCGCGTTGCCGGCGGCTACGATCACGAAAGTCCCGAAGGCGAGAAAAAAAACGCCGAGGTCGACGACGAAACCATTGATCGCCGGCAGGGCGAGGCCCGTCGCGTGCGCGGTTCCGAGTTTCATCATCGCGAAACAAGCGGTCACGGCAATCGCCACTTCAATGGCAAGCCGCCGGCGGCCGGAAAAGCCCTTTTGCGTCTGTTTCGTCACCTTCAACAAATCATCGTAGAAGCCGATAGCGCCGAAACCGGTCATGACCAAAAGCACGATCCAGACAAAATGATTGCGCAGATTTGCCCACAGCAAAGTGGATACGATGAGGCCAGATAAGATCATCAAGCCGCCCATCGTCGGCGTCCCGCTCTTCGTCAGGAGATGCGATGGCGGCCCGTCGTCGCGAATTGGCTGGCCTTTGCCTTGTTTCAAGCGCAAGGCGGCGATGATGCTTGGCCCAAAGAAGAACACGAAGAACAGCGCCGTCGCGGTGGCGCCCCCGGTCCGGAAGGTAATATAACGGAAAAGGTTGAGCGGCCCGAAAATGCTTGAAAATTGGGCAAGCCAAGCAAGCATTTTACGGTCCTTGGCGACTGTGCGCGGAGTTTTCCGGCGAGGCGTTTTGCTTGAGAGCGTCGACGATCGCGCTCATCTTGCTCCCATTCGAACCCTTGACGATCACCATGTCGCCGCCTTGCACCTCCGCCACGACGTCCAATGCAAGGTCGGCCGCGCGGTCGCGCCAGGCCCCCTTCAAATGGCCTGGCAAAGCCTCGAACAGATGTTTCATCAATGGTCCGGCCGCGAAGACGAGATCGATGTGGTTGGCCACGGCATCGCCGGCGAGTTCGGCGTGCATCGCGGCGCCTTTCTCGCCAAGTTCCAGCATGTCGCCGAGGACCGCGATGCGGCGTCCCTTGCCTGGCAAGGAAAGGGCGCCGGCAAGCGTGATCGCCGCGCGTATCGACGCCGGATTGGCGTTGTAGCTCTCGTCAACCAGCGTAAAAGGACCATTTTTGCCGGTGAGGTGCAGCCTCTCGCCGCGGCCCGGTTGCGCCGAGAAGGCGGCAAGCGCGTGGGCGGCATGCGCGAGGTCAGCACCGAAAGCCTTCGCAGTAAGGAGCACCGCGAGCGAATTCATGGCAAGGTGGCGGCCGGGCGCGCCGAGACGATAGGTCAGCCGGTCGCCGCAGACTTCCGCCTCTACCATGGAATGGTCCGCGCCTAGCGCCACGCTCAACAGCCTCGCGTCGGATTTGTCATGTTCGCCGAAGCTCGCAACGTGGCCCGCGGGCGAGGCCTTGGCATGGGCAAGGAGACGCTCATACTCGGCGATGTCGCGATTGAGGATTGCCACGCCACCCCGGAGAATGCCGGAAAAGATCTCCGCCTTGGCGTCGGCGACGTGATCCAGGCTCGAGAAAAATTCGAGATGGACCGGGGCTATGGTCGTAATGATCGCGACATGGGGACGAACCAGCGCGGAAAGTGGCGCGATTTCGCCTGGGTGATTCATCCCGATCTCGTAGATTCCGAACCTTGTATGTTTCGGCATTCGCGCCAGGGTGAGCGGCACGCCCCAATGATTGTTGTATGACGCAACCGGGGCGTGGCAAGCTCCCGCGGATGCGAGCGCGAGCCGCAGTGCTTCCTTCGTCGAGGTCTTGCCGACCGAACCAGTCACCGCGACAATTCGGGCTCCCGAGCGTTCCCGCGCGGCGGCGCCAAGACGTTCCAGCGCGGCGAGGACATCTGCCACGACATAGAGCGGCCCTAGCGGCTGGAGCGCCTCGGCATGGGCTTCGTCGACCACCGCCGCGATGGCGCCTTTCTCGAAGGCCGCGGCGGTATAATCGTGGCCGTCCGAGCTTGGTCCCTTGATGGCGAAAAAGAGGTCGCCTCTCTCGAGCGTGCGCGTGTCGATGGAAATTCCAGTGGCGCCGCCGCGCGGCACGCTGCCGCTTACGCGTGCTTTGAGCGGGCCAACAAGACCGAGACTCGTCCAAAGGAAGCTGCCTTCGCCAGTGCTCATGCGGAAAGATCTTTTAGCAGCGCGCGCGCAAAGCCGGCGTCGGAAAACGGCAACGTCCTGTCCCCAATGATCTGGCCGGTTTCATGTCCCTTGCCGGCAATCAGAAGACCGTCGTTTGGACCGAGCATCGTGATGGCACGGGTGATCGCCAAAGCCCTGTCGCCAGTCTCCTCGATATGGTCGCAGCCATTCGCGCCAAGAAGAATGGCCTTGCGGATCGCCGCTGGATTCTCCGAGCGGGGATTGTCGTCGGTGACGATGACGCGATCCGCCAGGCGCGCCGCCACCTCGCCCATGAGCGGTCTTTTTCCGGCATCGCGATCGCCGCCGCAGCCAAACACCACGACGAGGTTTTCGCGCACAAGCGGCCGCAATGCCTTGAGGGTTTTTTCGAGGGCGTCCGGCTTATGCGCGTAATCGACGAAAATGGGCGCGCCCTGGCGATTGCCGACGAGTTCGAGACGGCCGGGCGCGCCTTTGAGCTTTTCGAGCGCCGAAAAGACCGCGCCGGGGGAACTTCCCATGGCAATGCAAAGACCGGCGGCGACAAGCGCGTTCGACACCTGAAACGAACCGGCAAGCGGAAGAAGAAGCGGAAAAATCCTATCGCCATGGGCAATTTTGATTCGCGTCGAAAAATTCTCGGCCTCGCTTTCGAAGAGACGCAGCGCGGTGCCCTTCAAGCCGGTCGAGACGACGAGAAGGCCGCGCTTTTCGCACGCCGCGACAACCTTTGCGGCGACATCGCTGTCGGCGTCGACAACGGCGGGCTGGCCTGTTGCGAGCAAGCGGCCGAACAGTTCCAATTTCGCCGCGAGATAGTCTTCGAGCGTTGCATGATAGTCGAGGTGGTCGCGCGAGAGATTGGTGAAGGCTCCGGCGCCGATGCGGACGCCGTCGAGCCGGCGCTGCAAAATGCCGTGCGACGAGGCTT